>JAZUHA010000258.1:0-6568 GCA_045641485.1 Acutalibacteraceae bacterium | reverse complement strand
GATTATGTCCTTCGCATGGTAGATATGACTTACATAAAAAATGACAACATCATTTATGTCGGCAATGCCGCAACACTCAACAGTTCATTTATTGATAACAAGGCGCTTACAAAAGTTAAGCTTAAATATATTTCCATAGATACACTTGTAAGTCAGTTGTCTTCACTCGGTGTAACACTCACGGTTATAAAAGCCGAAAATACTCTCGGTGAATTCTGGGTAAGTGCATATCCTATGGAACTTGCAAAAATGCATGAACTTATTTCAACTCTTGATTTCAAAGAGAATCTTACACTCAGCAGTGCAGAACTTTCTTCCAATCTTACTGCTATTGATATGAAGTATATCACTGCTTCCGAGTTCAGTTCATTGCTTTCATCACTCGGCTTTAATCCCGGTATAACAATGGAGGCACATCCCATGACTCTTTATGTTTATGTTTCGGGTGATGCTTACCGTGATATTATGCGTATTAAGAAACTCGTCGATTACAAAGATGCAAAAGCAAAATCCTCAAGCAAGAAAACAGATTCAAAAGATACAAAGACAGATGTTGTGATTTCCGACGGCGAAACTTCACTTGTAAAGGTCGACCTTAATTATCTCACAAAGGATAATGTTTCCAATATAGTTTCAACATTCGGTTATGATGTTGAAGTTCTCGGTCTTGATCTTTACGAAAAGAGAGTATGGCTTCGCGGTAAAACGGCAAATGTAAATGAAGCCGTAAAGGCAATAAAAGAAAACGATACGGCTTCCAATAACTCAACAAAGACATTCTTTACTTATGAACTTCAGAATATCGTAGCATCTGAACTTCAGAGCAAGATAGGATATGTTGATATAGAAAATGTTGAATTCTATTTCGGCTCTTATCCGGAAATAACAAAGTCAATTATGGTATATTGCCCGGCAAACCGTGTTGATGAGGTTAAAGAAGTTATCGCTTCTCTTGATAACAACCTCGGCAAGATTTATTATCCGATTGAGACAGTTACGGATGTAAATGAACTCGGCGTTCTTCCCGCAAAAGAAGAACTTGTGGCAAAATTCGCCAATATACCTTCAATTACAGTTGATGCTTTTGCAGTTTCTCAGGATCTTGATCCTTCTGATGCAGGTGTAAAATATGTTGTATATGTTCTTGAGTCCCCTGAAAACATTGATGTAATTCTCAATCTCTGGGCTCAGTTCTGATAATTTTGGAGTGAGTGTTTTGCAATTTTCTAATATCGGCAGTGATTACCCCGTACAGATAGACGAACTTTTAAAACTTACCGCAGAGAAGAAAGGTTCAGACCTTCATCTTGTTGTAGGAATGCCCCCGTGTATCAGAATAAACGGCGATATCGAGAAGCAGAATTTCCCGATTATGAAACCGCAGGATGTTGAAAGTATGTTGCTTTCTATAATGTCCCCAAAGAATCAGCATGATCTTTTAACAAATCTTGAACTTGACCTTTCATATTCTGTTCCGAGGTGTGCCCGTTTCAGAGGTAATGTAATTATACAAAGAGGTACTCTTGCTGCTGTTTTCAGAGCAATTCCCTTTAAAATCCCTTCGTTGGATGATTTGGGGCTCCCCGCAGATGTCAGAAGACTTTGTTCACTTCCGAGAGGTCTTATACTTGTAACAGGGCCCACCGGAAGCGGCAAATCCACGACACTTGCCGCAATGCTCGACTTTATGAATTCAAATTATGAATACAATATAGTAACTATCGAAGACCCCATAGAGTTCCTGCACTCGCATAAGCGTTCAATAGTAAGACAGAGGGAAATCGGTAATGATACGTGGAGTTTTAACAATGCGTTGAGAACATCACTCCGTCATGACCCCGATGTTATTATGGTCGGTGAAATGCGTGACCCGGAAAGTATTTCAATAGCGCTTACGGCTGCAGAAACAGGTCACCTTGTTCTTTCGACACTCCATACCCAGACGGCTCCGACTACGATTGCCCGTATAGTGGATTCTTTCCCCGGAAGTCAGCAGAACCAGGTACGAAGCCAGCTTGCAAATACATTAAAAGCCGTTGTTTCACAGCAACTTCTCCCCAATAAGTACGGCGGTCGTATTGCGGCGGTAGAGTATATGACAGATACTCCCGCCATACGAAATATGATTCGTGACGGAAAAGACCATCAGATTTACAGTGCAATGCAGACCGCTCAGAAAGAGGGAATGCAGACGATGGATCAGGCTCTTTTAAAACTTTTGCGTGAAGGCAAAATTACTCGTGAAACAGTTATTGAGAATTGCGTAGAAAGGAACGAAATTCTTCGTCAATTCCAGTCATATACTAATAATTTTTAAAATCCTTTATATTTATATACTGTCAGTTCTTATCATTCTCGGGAGGTAAATACTTTTGGATTATATATATGAAGCCTTAAATAAACAAGGTCAGCCTATAACAGGTAAAATTGCTGCGGAAAGCACCTCCGAGGCTTATGAAAAGTTGCGTGAAGTCGGCGTTGTTGTTACAAACCTTGAACTTGATAAAGTAAAAAAGAAAACAAGAACAAAGAAAATACCGCTTGCCGATATGTCTATGTTTGCCCGTCAGCTTTCGGCGATGATAAGTGCCGGTATTCCTGTTACGCAGGCGCTTTCTACATTGGCAACTCAGATAACAAATTCCACTCTTGCGGCGGCAGTTAAAAACGTTGCGGCAGATGTTGAGGGCGGTGCCGCTCTCTCGGAGGCATTTACGGCACAAAAGCCCGTATTTTCCGATTTGTTCTGTTCAATGATAGCAGCCGGTGAAATGGGCGGTATGCTTGATAAAACGCTTGATGCCATGTCAAACCAGTTACATAAAGATAAACAGCTTAAGGATGCCATTAAATCTGCAACTTCTTATCCTAAAATGGTTGGCGGTCTTGCCTGCGTTATACTTGTAGTAATGCTTGTCGTAATGGTTCCCATGTTCCAGAGTATGACAGACGGTGCTACCGACCTTAATATTATTACAAAATTCGTATATGCTCTTTCCGAAGCCATTCGGAGTAAATGGTATCTGTTTATAGTCGGTATAGTGGCATTGATTTTCATAATAAGAGCAATAATAAAATCTCCTCCCGTTCAGGCACTTTGGGAGGGCAATAAAATGAAATTCCCGATTATCGGTGAACTTATAGAAAAAACGGTTCTTGCCCGTTTTTGCCGTATATTCGCAACGCTTTTAAGCGGCGGTGTTACCGCAGTAAAAGCGCTCGAAACTGCGGGTCCGACTTCCGGTTCAAAATTGGTTTCGGATGCGGTTACCAGGGCTATAGAAGATGTTGAAAACGGCAGAACGATACATGAAGCGCTTGATGATTCAAAAATTTTCCCGCCGATGCTTATCAGTATGATAGCTATAGGTGAGGAAGCCGGTACGCTTCCCACAATGCTTGACAGGGTTGCCGAGTTCTATGAAGAAGACGTTGCAACTATTTCCAAAAACCTCGGTTCTGTTTTGGAGCCTATTATGCTTGTCGGACTCGGTTCGATAGTAGGTTTTATGATAATTGCCCTTTACCTTCCCGTTTTCCAGGCAACAACATCTTATCAGGCTTAAGAGTGTCGCCCGCTCCGACGGCGAAGAGTTATAATTTGGTAAAAATACAAATCCTTCAAAAAGGAGATAGATATAATGGCGAAAACAAACAGTGCCATAGGCATAGAGTACGATTCGCACGAAATTCGTGCTGTCGAACTTGAAAAAGTTTCAGATGACAGCTACAAGGTAGTTGCGTATAACAGACAGCAGCTTTTCGATGGGGTAATGTCTTCGGGTATGGTTAATGATTCGGCTCTTTTCTGTAATGCGCTGAGAGACTTAATTACAAAGTCGAATTTACAGTTAACCGTTCCTGCTGTTATCGGAATAAATAACGAAAATGTTATAATGAGATATGCATCATTTCCGAAAGTACCCGATGAAAAATTAAGAGGCGTTATAATGATGCAGGCGCAGGACTTTATACCTGTACCAATGACGGAATTGGGGCTTGACTTTGTTGTAATTGATGAAGGCAAGGATGACGATGATCAACCCGTAATAAATGTGCTTCTTGTGGGCGCCCGCAATACAATGATTGACAATATTCTGTTGAATTTTGAAAAAGAAAAAGTAGAAATTCATGAAATAGACAGTGCGTTCCTTGCATGGTGCCGTGCCGCTATTGAGCATAAAGGTCAAAACGAGGTTTTCGGTTTATTAAAACTTACTGATGATGTCCTTAATTTCGTGGCAATAGAAAACGGCGATATAAAGATGGTTCGTTCAATAAACATTCCCGACCGTGCATCAATAGAAGTGAAGAAAGCATTTAACAGTCCCGGTGACTTGACTGAGTTTCAGATTGATACTGTGGCTGAACTTCTTTACTCCGAACTTACATCTTCTATAAATTATTTCCAGATGCAAAGTAACACAATCATAAGTTCTGTTTTGTTTTCCGCATCTACCGAACTTGAAAGAGTGTTCCTTGAAAAGATTAGTGAAAAAGCTTATGTTCCCGTAACAACACCTGATTTTTACAGTGAATATAAGACAAGCGACTTTGACCCTGCATATTATGCCGGATGTATAAGTCTTGCAAAAGTTTTGTTGGAGGGTTAAGCAAATGAAATATAAAGTCAGTCTTTTACCCGAAGTCCGCAAAAAAAGAATTATCGGTAAAGAAAAGATAGAAAGATTCCGTTCGGTTGTTATAACTGCTTTTGTTATTATAATCGCTTTGTTTGCATTTGTTTTAACTTCAAAAATCTTTGCCGAAAACAAACTTAAGACCATTATTGCCGATAACAAGAATTATGAAGAAAAGGTAGCTTCTTTGTCCCAGTACAGAGATATAAGCGCAAATCTTGAAAGTAAGGTTCAACTTATTGACAGTATTAAAGTCGAAGAACCGTATCTCCATCAGTTTGTTGTTGCCGTAGGCAATATAGACCGGCCCGGTATCAGTATAACGAGTATTGAATGTACGGATTGGAAAACGACCCGTCAGTGTACAATAACCGGTACCTGTTCCACCCGTTCGGAGTATCTTTCATTTAAGAAAGCAGCCGAAAAACTTAAATATGTTCAGTCCGTAACCGACGGTGATTATCAGGAAGGTTTCGGAACAGAAGACGGTCTTTCGACATTTACGGTTACTCTTACCGCAATTGGCGGGCAGCAGCCTGTTGATTTATCTATGGAAGAAGCAGGTTTCCTTGAGGTTTCCACAACCGTTGTTGATGAAAACGCCGGACTTGACGTAGAATAAGAAAGGAGAATTTGTAATGAAAAAAGAAATTAAATTTGAAGATATTAAAAATTCTCCTTATACCGTAGTAGTATTGTTGGGTTTGGTTATGGTTGTAATTTTCGGTGTAACAATTTGGATGCTTACCGGCATAAAAGCAACAAAAACGGAAATCAATGATGCAAGAGCGCTTTTAAATGATAATGTAGGTCAATTCGCAAATCTTGTTGAATTAAGAGCAAGGAGTGAGGAAGCGGAAGAGAAACTTGCAAAATATGACGAAATTCTTCCCGAAAAACTCAGCGATGTTTATGTTCTTGATGAAGAAATAGCAAAAGAAATGGAAACATTCGGTCTTGAGGTTGTATCTAAAGAGGAAACAACGCAGGAAAGTGCCGCAACACAGGAAACTGTTTTTACATTTACAGTTAACGGCTCTTATGAGGACCTGATGGTATATATGCAATATGTTTCCGGTAAAAAACAAATCCACCGTGTAGACGGGTTTAATCTTACAGTTAATGAAGCAGGAGATTATTCTGCAACAATAACAATAGCCGTTCTTTCACAGAACGGTGCGGAAGGCATTGCTTCTCCGGTAGAAGAAGCGGTTGAGGTGGTTTCCGAAGCTGTTGCAGAAGATACAACAGAAGCAAAATAATTCTTTGGCAATTTTCCGTACGGAAAGGGGAAAAAAGTTTTGCGTGATAAAAATTTGATAATTCCCGGCAGTGTCGGTTATTTTCTTGTTAAAAACGGCGTTGTGACCGAGGAACAGATTTTTGAGGCACTCGATATTCAAAGAAGAGAAAAAGGTCTTCTCGGAAATATACTTGTAAATATGGGTTACTGCACCGAAACACATATAAGTAAGGCGGTGGGTCTTAAAACCAATTGTAAATTTGTATCTATAGAAGAAGCGGGTATAAACTTTGCCGTAGCAAATGTTATTTCTACGGATATAATGGTAAAGAAAGGTGTTTTACCTCTTTATACCGAAGATAAGAAAATGTATGTCGTTATGCGTAACCCCAACGATGTTGTTACGCGTGACAACCTTTCTCTTATTACCGGAGGTATGGAGATTATACCTTTGGTTGCAAATGATACCGAACTTACTGCTGCTATTGATACAATTGTAAATAACGCAAACTCAATAGATACTCTTGAAGAGGAAGAAGAGCAGGATGATGCAACTCTTCAGGCTCTTGATGAACTTTCGGGTGATGAAAAACCCGCCGTTCAGCTTGTTAACCAGGTTATTACAAATGCCGTTAAATCCGGTGTTTCCGATATTCATATAGAACCGCTTGAAAAAACAATGCGT
>JAZUHA010000257.1:0-2622 GCA_045641485.1 Acutalibacteraceae bacterium | reverse complement strand
AGGTTTCATTGTCGGGATGACGCCGAAAGAGAATTTATAAGACTTCGCAACTCGTTACAACTCCTTATTTTATCCGCCTTTTTCACACTTCATATCATACAAGTGTTTATATGTCTTTATACAAACTTTGCATTTGGGTGTAGTAAAAGGTGTAGTAGAGGTGTAGTAACTCAAACCGCCATTTCACTGAATTGAGCCGATAAATTATCAAACTCTTCCATCTTTTTGTCCTTCGTTACATCGGCATAAATATTTAAAGTTGTTTGGATGTCGGCATGACCTAACACATCCTGAATAACCTTGATATTCATACCCGATTCGCACAACCTTGTGGTAAAGGTGTGCCGTAGCGTATGACAACTGAATAGCGGTAGCAGAACAGGGTTTTCTTCGCCTTTTTGAAGCACATCGTAATTGCAGTCTCTCACAATACGCCGTATTGCCTTGTTAAGATTTCCGGCGTGCTGAACTTTACCGTCTTTATTTACGAAAATAAAGTCCGTATACATATCAACGGTGTCAACGCAAGAAAGACCGATTTCCTCTTGATACTTCTTTTCGGTTTTGAACGCTTCTTTCACAAAATCCATCATCGGTATGGTTCGGTTTCCGGCTTTTGTTTTCGGTGTGTTGATTCCGAAAGTACAACCGTTATGGTCTCCGTGATTGTAGTAGACAATGGTGTGGTTTACATCAATAATACCTTCTTCAAGATCTATATCGCACCACCTCAGTCCCACCGTTTCACCGACACGCATACCCGTACCAATCATTACCGCAAACACCGGATACCAATGCTTATAGTGCGGTGTATTCTTGATATAGTTGATAAACAGATTTTGCTGTTCAAGCGTTAAGGCGTGTTTTTTCTCTACATCAAAGCAGTATGCTTTTTTCAGTTCTTTGAGTACATTGTCGGTCGGGTTCATTCGCAGGTATCCGTCATCCACCGCCATTGTAAAAACCTGATGCAAAACATTGTGAACGGTATCAAGGGTAGATACTTTCATTATTTTGCCGTCAACCAATGTATTGTAGAACCGTTTCACATCGGTTTTCTTTACCATAGAAATCCGCATTTTTCCGAAACGGGGACGGACAAACAGGTTATACATATACTTGTAGTTTTGAAAAGTATTGTCTTTGAGTCCTCGCTTTAAGTCACACCACATATCAAACGCTTCGTTTACGGTAGTCATTTTGGTATCGGTCTTGATGCCGTCATGAATGTCAGCCGTAATTTCCTCTTCCTTTTGCCTTAACAGTTCAAGCGTTCCGGCATATACGGAATGGCGTTTGCCGCCCTGTGTGTACCAACGGTATTCATAGATTCCGTCCGAGCGTTGCAGTTCGCCTTTGCGTAGAGCAATCCTGTCCTTATCGAGTCTTCTGTTGCTTTTTCCTTTCGTATTTTTATTAGGCATTGCTATCACTCCTTCATAATTTTACATTTGAAAAGAGTTATAACAAGCTGTGAAAACAGTATATCATGTTTCAGCTTATTCTTCAAGTACTCTGTCAAACATAATGGAATCTAAATGGAAAATTGCTTTTCGATATATTCATCAAAGAGCCTACGCTTAATCAAACGCTTGGTTCCAATCCATAGAACAAAATCGCAATTGTCTTCGTTTGTTATATTTCGGATTTTGTTAATTCCGATACCTGAATAAGCGGCAGCTTCTTCTAATGTTAAGTTTGATTTCTCCCAAATCGGGATTTCATATTTCATGAGGCAACGCCTCCTTTATCTTAGATTACCTCCTTTCCGCCGGAGGCGTGGCAAAAGTTTAGTTTCATAATTAAAATTTCTCCTTCATCTATTTAAAATTCTCACCTTGCGGTGATGGTCAGATGCCGGACACACCGGCATCTGCCTGAGAATGTTTATTTCGTTTTTTGGGGTTGCTCTGCAAGATAAATTTTAGTCACAGAGATACGGTGATGGCCAAGACTCTCACTGACATTGCGGGCAACATTTTTTCTGCCTTCTTCCGTAAGTCTTTTCTCACGGTTTTGGGCATAATAATACCGAAGTCCGTGCCAAGTCAAATGCTCATACCGTTCTTTGTTGCCGGGTTCAACCTTGCTCGTGCGGTCTTTGTCGGTAAACTTATGGCGGTTGTTCGTCATCCAGTTTTTGAGCGATTCGATTTCTTTCTGAACACCGTATTTCTTGTTCTGTGCAATGGCATATTCACTCGGATGAAGCCCGAATTTCTTTGCCTTGTAGTTGATGCGTTTCAGAAGTTCCATCTGCTCTTTGGTTTCGACCGGGATAGAACGGTACTGTCCGCCTTTGCCTTTGACATTCAGTTCGTTGTATGTTGTATTCAGTTTTCAAGAAAAGATAATAAATGTTGATAGTATTTTCAGAATTTGATATACTTTAGATAATTGTTATGTATCCGATAATACTTCGCACTAAAAATCGGGAAATTAAAATCACCTTTTGATACAATATGTGCAGACAAGGAGGGGTAATATGGATTGGATAACCGGTTTACAAAATGCTATTGACTATATTGAAGATAATTTGACGGAACCGATTGACTACGATATAGTTGCCGCACAGAGCTTTTCATCAAGTTATCACTTTCAACGCATTTTCAGTATTTTGTG
>JAZUHA010000256.1:0-7020 GCA_045641485.1 Acutalibacteraceae bacterium | reverse complement strand
CTTATAATAGCTTAAAGTTTGATAATGACAAAAGCATTTTAAAAAGCGCTTACGATTTTTTGGTTTCCGAAAATCTTGTAAAAGAGGTTTAATATGGTTGAAACAATAGTTACACAAATTGTAGATTTTTTTAAAAATGATTTTCCGCCGCAACTTTTGGCTTTTCTTATTTCTCTTTGTCCGGTACTTGAACTCAGAGCAGGTATGATTGCCGCCCGGCTTCTTGAAATCAATTTTTTTGAGGCTTTCATAATCTGCTATATAGGAAATATGCTTCCTATTCCTTTTATTCTTCTTTTTATACGGAAGATTTTCAACATTATGAGAAAATCAAAATTTTTCTCTAAAATAGTTGACAAACTTGAGGCACGCTCCGATAAGAAAAAAAGTACTATTCAAAAATATAAAGAATGGGGACTTCTTTTATTTGTTGCCGTTCCTCTCCCCGGTACCGGCGGTTGGACAGGCTCGCTTATTGCCGCACTTATGGATTTAAGAATAAAAAAGTGTTTGCCGATAATAGCGCTCGGCGTATTTATTGCCGGACTTATAATGTCCCTTTTAACATACGGAATATTTTAATCACATTTTCGCTGTATTCAATATGAGTACAGCATTAGTTTTAGGTGAAAAATGAGTATTTGTTATATTATAGGCGCATTCAAACCGAATATTTCCGAAATAAATAAAAACAGCGGAGATTTGATTATAGCCGCAGACAAAGGATATCTGTATCTGAAAGATGCGGGAATTGAGCCTGATATCATTATCGGCGATTTTGATTCGCTCGGTTTTATTCCGAAAAGCAACTGTGCCGAAATATTAAAACTTAATAAACGAAAAGACGATACCGACACCTTGTTTGCCGTAAAAGAAGCCATAAAAAGAGGATATGACAAATTTGTAATTTTCGGCGCATTGGGCGGAAGAGCGGATATGACGGTTTCTTCTTTTCAAACAGCACACTTTTTGGCAAACAACGGCTGTACTGCAATTTTTTGCGGTGACGGTTACAGTTGTACTGTAATTAAAAACGGTAATTTAAAGTTCAAATCCGGTACAAAAGGTACTGTTTCTGTTTTCGCTTTCGGCGGTAAAGCCTGCGGAGTGACTGAAAAAGGTCTTTCATACACTCTGACAAATGCAGAACTTACACCCGATTTTCCTATAGGCGTCAGTAATGAGTTTACCGAAGATGTTGCGGAAATTTCCGTTAAAAACGGCTCGCTTTTAATTATTACCGATAATGGTTTAAAATGTTTTGAGGGATTTTAAAATGATTGATTTTGACAAAACCGAGGGAATTATTTTCGATTGTGACGGAACGCTTCTCGATTCAATGGTTATATGGATGAATGTTGCAGTAAGATTTTTAAATTCAAAAGGTATTGCAACAACACCCGAGGAATGTGAAAAATTTTCACAGTTAAGTTATTCCGAAGCCGCAAAATATTATATTGAAAATTTTGACGGCAACGCTACACCCGAAAGCATCAGAAACGATGTTAACAAACTTGCGGAAAGTTTTTATTCAAACGAGGTACAAACAAAAGAAAACGTAAAAGATTTTCTTGAAAAAATGAGACAAAAAAACGTTAAAATGTGCGTTGCAACGGCAACAGACAAATACCTTATTGAAGCGGGATTGAAAAGAACGGATTTACTCCCGTATTTTTCAGAAATTTTAACGTGTACTTCAGTCGGGGCAGGTAAAAACAATCCGCTTATCTTTAACGAAGCACTAAAGCACCTCGGAACAAAAAAAGAAAACACATTGATTTTTGAAGATGCACTATACGCAATAAAAACAGCAAAAAACGACGGTTTTAAAGTTGTGGCAATTGAAGACAAATCTGCATACCGTGACAAGGAAGAAATTAAAAAACTTGCAGATATATATATTGAAAACTATAAAAAGTTAACAATGTAATTGAATAATACAAATATTTCAAAAAAAACAGACGGTCACGAAACAAAAAATTTCAAACCGTCTGTTGTTTTAATTATTCTTCGTGATTTTGAGGAATAACGTTTTCCTGCGCTTGATTTTCAAAGGGAATTTCAACCGATTCGGAAACTTTCGGCGCCTCCTCATAGTTTATATCCATAAGTTCGTTAAATCTTGTACCGTTGATTTTTTCACAGTCAATAAGCGTTTCGGCAACAAGAATAAGTTTGTCTTTATTCTCGTTAAGAATACTTTCACAGCGGGTATAACACTCTGTAAGTATTCTCTTTACTTCGTCATCAATCTGAGCGGCATATACATCGGAATAATTCTTTGTGTGGCTGTAATCCATACCGAGGAAAACCTCGTCACTGTCTTTACCGTATGTTGCGGGACCGAGTTTTTCACTCATACCGTATCTTGTAACCATGGAACGGGCTGTATCCGTCGCCGTCGAAAGATCCTGAGAAGCGCCTGTGCTGACATCATTAAAAATAATCTGCTCGGCAACTCTGCCGCCCATACAGGTGACAATTCTGTCTACCATTACCGATTTTAAGAGGTGCTCCGAGTCTTCTTCCGGTCGATAAAGGGTATAACCTGCCGCCATACCTCTCGGAATAATGGAAATTTCATAAACGGGGTCACGGTTTTCAAGATAATATGCCGCAACGGCATGACCGGCTTCATGATAAGCCGTTATCTTTTTATCTTTTTCCGTAAATTTATGCGACTTTTTCTCCGTACCGGCTTCAACCTTCATTGTGGCATCGTCGATATCAACCATTGTAATGGCTTTCTGATTTTTCTTTGCCGCAAGTATCGCCGCTTCATTAAGAAGATTTTCAAGGTCGGCTCCCGTAAATCCTACGGTTGCTCTTGCGATACTTTCAAGGTCAACATCGGGACCCAATGGTTTACCCTTTGAATGAACTTTTAATATTTCCACCCTGCCCTTTAAATCGGGGCGGTTAACGGTAACCTGCCTGTCAAACCTGCCGGGTCTTAAAAGAGCCGGATCAAGTATATCCGGGCGGTTTGTAGCGGCAATAATAATGATACCTTCATTTTTGCCGAAACCGTCCATTTCAACAAGAAGCTGGTTTAAAGTCTGTTCTCTTTCATCATGACCGCCGCCCATACCGGCACCTCTGTGACGGCCTACGGCATCTATTTCATCAATAAATATAATGGCGGGAGCGCTCTTTTTCGCCTGGTCAAACAAATCTCTGACACGTGAAGCACCTACACCGACATACATTTCAACAAAATCAGAACCCGAAATTGAAAAGAACGGAACATCCGCTTCACCTGCAACGGCTCTTGCAAGAAGCGTTTTACCCGTACCGGGAGGACCTACAAGAAGAACTCCTTTGGGTATTCTTGCACCGAGTTCGGTAAATTTCCCGGGATCTTTAAGAAACTCAACTATTTCCTGTAACTCTTCTTTTTCTTCATCAGCACCCGCAACCTGTTTAAAGGTTGTTTTTCTTTTTTCGTCTTTACCGAATTTTATACGTGCTTTTCCGAAACTCAAAGCTCTGTTATTTTCGGAAGTTATGGAGTTATTCATTTTCTTAAAGAAGATAAATCCGAAAACAAAAAGAATTACAACACCGAAAATTACGGGTATATACTGCACCCAATACGAAGATGCACCGGAAATGTAATCTGCTTTTACAGGTTCTTCTTTATGAGTTTTATTGTATTCAATAACACTTGTATGAATATCATCAACAAACATACCGACATTCGGAACGGTATATTTTCCGACTGTGCCGTCTTTTAATTTATATTTCAAAACGCCGGAGCCGATATTAAGAGAATACTCGGTGACTTGATTGTCATTGAAAAGATTTACGATTTTATAATATTCAGTCTTTGTATTTCCGGCATCGTTCGTAGAAAAGAAACTTACAAGAAGAACGAAAATCAGCGGAATAAGCACATAAGGAAGTATTGCCTTGATTTTTTCTTTGTTTATAATTTTAATCACCCTTTATAATAATTGAAGACATATCTTTGTCAGTCTTTATATATTTCTTCTTTAAGCACACCTATGTAGGGAAGATTTCTGTAATACTGGTCATAGTCAAGCCCGTATCCGACAATGAATTCATTCGGAACTTTACAGCCGACATACTCGGCAAAAAGGTCAAACTCACGGCGTTCCGGTTTATCGAAAAGTGTGCATATTCTTATGCTTTTGGGATTTCTTGCAAGAAGCATATCCTGAATGTAATTAAGAGTTTTACCGCTGTCAAGAATATCTTCCACAATAAGCAAATCTTTGCCCTGTATATCGACATCAAGATCTTTGATAATCTTAACTACACCGGTTGTTTTTGTTCCTCCGCCGTAACTTGAAACGGACATAAAATCTATATTACACGGAATTGTAATACTTCTCATAAGGTCTGCCATAAATATAACCGAACCTTTAAGAACACTCACCAAAAACAAATCTTTATCTTTATAATCTTCGCTGATCTGCTTTCCGAGTCTTTTAACTATACCGGAAAGTTCTTCTTCACTTATAAGGACTTCTTTAATATCATCTTCGATAACTTTCCCTATCATATTATATCTCCTTTAACAGAAAAAATATTAACTGAATTTTTTCCCGGAATATATTTTCCGGAAACGCCGACACCGTATATCCAAATAACATCATTTCCCACGGCAATTACCGGGATTAAATCCCGTTCACCTGCAGGGATATGAAGTTCATTGAAAAACTTTTTAAGAGACTTTTTCACATTTCTCCTCGGTAAAACAAATCTGTCTCCCGCCTGCCTTGTCCTTAAAACCGGAATACCGGTTATTTTATCACAATCAATTAAATTATCCAATAGTTTTTCGTTAATTTTTTTTGAACAATTTTCCAAAACTATATAATAATTTCCGAAACTTATCGTTTTATTCTCAAATAAAACTGTTTGTTCGGGAATTATGTTTACGGATAAATACTCACAGTCGGAAAAAGATAAAACATTTTTATTAACTATGCAAAAACAGTTTTTATAAAGTTGAATCTTACCGCCCGACTCAAGAAGCAGTATAATTTCGTTGATTTTTTTA
This sequence comes from Acutalibacteraceae bacterium, assembly GCA_045641485.1. Lineage (GTDB taxonomy): Bacteria > Bacillota > Clostridia > Oscillospirales > Acutalibacteraceae > DTU089. The sequence continues at coordinate 1,991 of JAZUHA010000256.1, read as the reverse complement.
CTGTCCGGTATTTGAGCGCAAAAACGATTTACGGCAAAAATAACACATCTTGATAAAATAGGATATTCAAAAGTTTTAAGTATTTCAACTGAATACTCATTTTCACCGACACGGGCATTATTTAAAGATTTTTTTGCCGAATCATCAAGAAAAGCGGAATCTTTTGAAACATTTTCGCAAAATCTTGAAATGGATTTAACGGCTTTCGGGTTTACTTCTTTTAATGAAGGCAACACGTTATGACGTATTTTGTTACGTGAATAATCGTCACAATTATTTGTACTGTCCGTTACAAAAGAAATATTATATTCACGGCAGTACTCTTCTATTTCATTTCTTTCGGCAAAAAGAAGCGGTCTTATTATATTATCTCTTTTAACCGGTATTCCGCAAGCACCTTTTAAAGATGCTCCCCGTGAAATATTAAAAAGCACTGTTTCGGCATTATCGTTCGCATTATGCGCAGTGGCGATTTTAATATCACCGTTTACGTTTATCGAATTAAAGGCACTATACCTTAATCTTCTGCCGCACTCCTCAAGAGACTCTCCCGTCTTTTTACTTTCGCCTATGCAGTCAAAATTAAACACTTTAAGAGGTATACCGAGGTTTTTACACATAGAAGAAACAAATTTTTCGTCTCTTAATGCTTCTTCTCCCCTTATTCCGTGGTTAACATGAACTGCAACAAGCGATATTCCGAGCGTGTCTTTTATTGATGAAAGGACATTTAAAAGACAAGATGAATCCGCACCGCCGGAAACACCGACAACAACCGTGTCTCCGTTTGAAAGAAGATTATTTTCACAAATGAAATTAAGACAGCGTGACAAAAAAGAAATATCGTTACGGCTCATCTATGTACTCCAGCGTTGAAAACAGCGTATACTGCGCATCCCAATGAAGTTTAACTCTTTCGGTAGGACCATGCCTGTTTTTGGCTACATCAACATCCGCTTTTGTCATATCAACATCTTCTGCATTCTTTTTATCGTTTTTATAATAACCCTCACGGTAAAGCATAAGAACTATATCGGCATCCTGCTCAATAGAACCCGAATCACGCAAATCGGAAAGCGCCGGTCTGTTGGAGGCTTTGCCGTTCTTTTCGGGTCCGCGTGAAAGCTGACAGCAGACTACAAGCGGTATTCTTAAATCCTTTGCAAGAAGTTTTAAACTTCTTGTTATTTCGGTAACCTCCTGCACACGGTTATCTTTCTTTTCTGCCGACTGCATAAGTCCGAGGTAATCTATAATAACACATTCAACATTTTTGGCACGGCGTATTTTTGCTTTCATTTCCGGCACGGTTATATTTGATGTATCGTCAAAATAAAGTTCACACTTACTTAAAAGACTTGTGGCTTCTGCAATTCTCATCCACTCATCGGAAGAAATATTTCCGGAGCGGAGTTTGTTTGATTCCACACGTGCTTCCGTTGAAAGTACACGGGCGGCAAGTTGTTCGTTTGACATCTCAAGTGAGAAGAAAACCGTTTTTTTGCCTTTCATTGCAACATTTCTCGCAATATTCAGAGCAAAACTCGTTTTACCCATTGCGGGTCTTGCACCTATTAAAATAAGATCCGATTTATTAAGCCCGGATATTATTTCATCGAGTTTTGAAAATCCCGTGGGAATACCTTTATAATCCTCTGCGTTTTCGGAAGTTATATTCTGAAGCGTCGGATAAACCTCATTGCTTATAACATCGCTTAACTTTTGAAAACCTACGGTGGTTTTACCTTTTCTTATATCGAAAATTCTCTGCTCTGCGGCATCAAGAATACTTTCCGCTTCAACTCCGCCTGCCGTGGCATCGTCTATTGTTTTTCTTGAAATACCTATAAGTTTTCTCAACAGGTATTTATCTTTTACTATTTTACAGTAATTTTCGACATTGGAAGAATACGGAACGGCATTCGCAAGCTGTGCAAGATAATTCTTACCTTCGGCACCATCAAAACTGCCGTTTTCTTTTAATTTAGCAA
>JAZUHA010000255.1:0-4245 GCA_045641485.1 Acutalibacteraceae bacterium | reverse complement strand
CATGCAGATTACTGAATTCATTAAATTCCTCCGGTAATTCACCTGTTGATAATTTAGGTTGTATTAAATACACATTATGTTCTGATTTCAACAAAGCAAGTATTATACCACCCATTAAGTGATATGAAGGATATGGTTTTTCAAAACTGTTGCTTAACCAAACTGCAATATTCATATTAAATAAACATCCTTTTCTTAATAACCGAACAATGCTTTTACACTATCTTCAACACCGTTTCCGCCGTATTGTGCAAATTCTTTTTTAAAACGCATTGTATTATCACATTCGATTTTATAGTTAATGTTTTCAATTCTGTTTAATAATTCATCCTGGGTACGACAGGATTTATTCGGTAATTTTTCATCAATATCAACATAAGTTCCGCGTTCTTTTAAATACTCATCATAATCATAAGCAAATGAAAAAATCGGCCTTTCCAGAATACAGTAATCCATAATAATCGAAGAATAATCGGAAATTAAAATATCGGAAGCAATTAAAAGATCATTAACATTCGGATAATCGGAAACATCAATAACGAAATCATTAAATTTTACGCCGAGAACTTTTGTGGTGATATGATGCGCTCTGAATAACACAATATAATCTTTGCCGAGGTTGTTTTCCCATTTTTTGAAGTCAATCGGCGGAGCAATATCATACGATTTACCCGAATTAACACTGTCACGCCACGTGGGAGCATAAAGAATAATCTTTTTATCAGCAGGAATATTGAGTTTTTGTCTTAAAAACAGTTTTAATTCTTCGGTTGCATTCCAAAGAATATCATTAGCGGGGCGACCGCATTCAAGAAAACTGCTATCTTTTGCATTAAATGAAGTCTTGAAAATCATTTTTTCATAATCACTGTCAACGCAAATTATGTCAGTAGAACCGTAATCAAAATCTTTTCTTCCCGGGCAACTGTTTCCGCATAATTTAAACCCTGAACCGTGACCGGTATACATATAACGAGTCTGCTTTTTTTTAAAAGAAAGACCACGTTCAAATTGAGTATTTGAAATCCAGTACTTCGCCTTTAAAGCCATAATAAAAAATTTAGGACTGTCTATTCTAACGGTATTAAGTTCGGGAAAATTTTCAGGTTTTTCAAAAGCCCAAACGCATTTTAATTTCTTATATTGATCATGGGTTTGCAGATACTCGTAAATATCACGGGGACTGTCACTGAATTTAGTACCCATATATGAAATAAAAATTACAAGATTATCATCAGTCGAAACAAACAAGCCTAAAAAACGGAACAAAAAGCCGAAAAAAGTTCTGTAAATAAATTGTATAATTTTATTGTGTTTCAGAATAAATATTACTCTCTCTCTCATGAGGCTCTCCTGCTTCTTTAAACTTCAAATGATCAATTCAGATTTGTATAATTGTTATTATGTTTTGGTTGAATTTTGTGAGAAATTTCTGTCGTGCCGAACAAATCTCTTTTAATTTTGGTGGTTGAAATAACTTCTGTTCTCGGGAGATATATAACATCTACTCCCTCTTCTTTAAGAAAGTCAAACTTTCCCGACCAATCGTCACCCATTACAAAAGTATCAATATGGTATTCATGCATATCCTGTCTTTTTTGCTTCCAACTATTCTCCGGAATAACAAGATCTACATATCTTACCGCTTCAAGAAGGAGTTTTCTTTCGTCATAAGAAAAATATGTTATTTTGTTTTTCTCTTTTTGATTAAATTCATCAGAAGACAAAACAACTATCAAGTAATCACCGAAACTTTTTGCTCTTTTAAGCAAATTTATATGACCGTAATGCAATAAGTCAAAAGTTCCGTAAGTAATAACTCGTTTCATCGGTATAATTACCCTGCAATCTAAAAAAGTTACTTTTCTACCGTCATCGCAGTAGTCTGACCTTCTGCCACGCCCTCGGTACTCTCCGGCATAAAGATTATCTTTACGGTTGCCAAAAGAATTTTAATATCTTCCCAAACGCTCGGCTTTGAAATATACATTAAATCCATAAGAAGCTTGTCCCTTGGGGCTGTATTGTATTTACCGTATACCTGAGCATAACCGGTAAGACCGGCTTTTGCCTGAAGGCGAAGACGGAATTCGGGAAGACTTTCTTCATAAACGGCGGAAATTTCCGGTCGTTCGGGGCGTGGACCTACTATAGTCATTTCCCCTTTCAGTATATTTATAAGTTGAGGGATTTCATCTATTCTTAATTTTCTGATAACACGTCCGACGGGAGTTATTCTGTCATCATTCTCACCGCTTGAAAGCTGTGCTCCGTTTTTCTCGGAATCAACACGCATTGAACGGAATTTATATACAAGAAACTCCTTACCGTCTTTTGTAAGTCTGTTTTGCTTGTAAAAAACGGGACCGCCGTCGTTTCTCTTAATAGCAAAAGATGTTACGGCAATAACGGGAGAAAGCAAAATCAAACCGACTGCCGAAACAAAAATATCAAAAACTCTTTTTAAGAAAAGGTAAAACAAAGAAGGGTTATATCTTGTAACATAGAATACCGGCAGGTGGAACATGTGAAGACGCTTTGCACCGCTCATTACAACATCGCCTATTCTCGGAAGAATATATGCCTGAATGTTATTTTCAACGCAGTATTTTAAAATAACATTTCTTTCTTCGCTGTGCAAATCGCTCAAAAACAGGACTTCATAAGAATTTAAAACAGAGAGGTTGTTTATACAATCTTCAACAACAAACGATTTTTTAACATCAAATCTTTTTGCAAGGCTGTATTCATTTACAAGGGTATCTATATCGCCTCTCGAATTAAATATAACTGCGGTTTTGCTCGGAGGACATACACCGAAATAAATCCTTACGGTAAAATATGACCAAACTGTGGCAAAAATAATCTGTACGGCAAAGCAAATTAAACCCGGAATAATATTAACAAATTTTTTTGAAAGCAAACAGATAACTATATATATAATGGCATCAGTTAAACCTATACTTAAAAAATGGCTGTAAACAAGTTCCGCTATATGTGAATATGTAAAATTAAGACCCTCATACAAATTCACAAAATAAAAATACAATGCGGCGAAAAAAGTTATCAACATAATATGACCCCAGAAATAGAAGCCGCCGGCTCCGCTTATAAATCTGTATGACTTATACCAGCAAACTCCGAAAGGAATTGTTATCATAATAATATTAAGTATCTTAATTAACTGAATAATAAAATTTTGTTTCGTAAGTTTCAAATTAAACACCTGCATTTAAAATCTTATAAGTATGCACAATAACTCATACTATACCAATAATGAATTATAATATATTTTGTATATAAATTCAATACCTTTTTTTAATGATTATTTAAAAGATTTTACCTGAAATAGAATTTTAAAGAAAAACGCAACTGACACGAGAGTTTTACAGTTTAGAATAAGAAAAAGCAGGTAATGCCTTTATGGGGCTTGAATTTTTTAAAAAATTTTTAATTTCCTCTTGCCGTTACTCCATAATACTGCATAATATAGACAGAGCACAATTTATTACGGAGGTAAAGAGATAGTGGAGCATAAGAGAGGGAATATACACTTGATCAGATTCTCTCTACACTTCACGAAATGGATTTTGTAAAATACAACGAAAATTACTGCAATACATACAAAATTTACATTTTATTATTTTTCCCGTTCAAAAAATATGCCCCGTACAATTTATCTTTTTGTATTCCCGATGAAATGAGTTTAGAAAATAATTCTTTTTCTTCACGGTCAAGATGAATATTTAAAGAAGACAAATTTAACCTTTGTATTCTGTTATTAAATACAAAAGCAAGTTCATCACTCTTTGAAACACCGTCAAAGTCCACACGGCAAAATGAATTGTCGGAAACACTCCCGATCTCCTCTGAAACGCAAATCCTTATACCGTAATTTTTATAAATTTCTTCCGTATAATCATCATTATAATTATCGGAAGAAGTCACAATTTTAATCCCTTTTACAAGCATAAGCAATTCCGGTATTTCTTCATATAAATAACCGAATTTATCGAATATTATCAAAACGGTATTTATAAAGCAACCGCTTTTTGCAAATTTTTGAAAAGAATTAAATGCACACAGCATTTTATATTCCGTAATATTTACACTGATTTCTTTTAAATTCCCGCTTAAAACAAAAGAAGGGTGAAAAAGAATTTCTCCCTTAAACGGCAAAAGCAGGTTATAACAATCATCGGTTTTAAAAAAGTCTTCTTCAACAAAAAACAAAGTATGTTTTTT
>JAZUHA010000254.1:0-2954 GCA_045641485.1 Acutalibacteraceae bacterium | reverse complement strand
TCCGTCTTCTATATGCAACTTCATTATTTCCATCTTAAATGCTTTGCTGCTTTCTCCATGTGTTCCCATTTGAAGTTCACCTCATTTTTTATTATATCATTACGAACTCCAAATGTACATTTTTATTATACAGGTTCACCTAATTCCTCACTCCTCATTCCTAATTCCTCACTGAAAAAAAGGTAAATATCGGAGAATAAACTAACGGTTATTCGGACTAAAAACTAAATTCTAAAAACTAAAAACTGCCGGTTATTCACGCTGAAAACTGAATTCTGAAAACTGAAAACTCAACACCCCGCTTGCTTTCGCAAGCGGGGTGTTGCCGTCACTGAGTTATATTCCACAAGTTCTCCGGGTCTGCATAAAAATCTGTTGAAGTTGATTTTTTTGTATCATCTGTAACAGGATTTTCTTGGTCATTGAGGGGAATTTTTGTCAATTCGCCGGAGGTAGTGATAACATCAAGTGTGTTGAATTTTATAAGTTCTAATTCGGGTTTTGTCATTTTCATATCACTTATCCTCCTTATTTCTTCTCGGGTGCGGCATAGAGAACATCAAACATAAAGTTATCCAAACTGTCGTTGTATACTCTGTAGTAGCCGTAGCCTGTGATATCTTCGCCGCTGCCGTTATTATCAATAATGGCAAATGCAACTATATTTCCGTCGTTACCGTCTGTAAGACCCGTGGCTTCTACTTTTGTTTCGCCGTTATAGAAGTAAGTGTAAACACAGTCAACCGAAACTTCAACCTGCTTGTTGCCGTCACTGCCGACAATTATAAGGTTATTTTCAACAGTTTTAAGTTGATCTTCCGTGAGACCTATTATTGTTCTGCCTTTTGTCTGACTTACAACATTATCCGTTACAAGTCCCTGTCTGCCCATAAGTCCGCCTACATCAACGGTTTCCTTGTAGCCGAGTGTTTCTTTAAGCGTTGCATCATCAGCAAATGCATCTTTGTAATCCTCAACGGTTTTAAGCGTGCAACCTTCGTCAGCACATTTAAGCCAATGTGCTCTGCCGTCGGTCATATACTCTGTGCCTTTGGCGTGGGTGTGGGGAAGTACAACCTCAAGTTCGCCGTCGGCATTTGTTATCAACTTATTCGGTCCTTCGTAGGTGAAAACATCAGCACCGTATGTTGCATAACCGCTTGTCAGAACGCCTATCGTAGCAGTCGTACCGCTGAACACCGTCGCATGTACATCAGAATCCGTCAAAGTCTTCTCGATATTGATAGTATAACCGGTTTCCAGAGCAAGGTTTGCTAAAGCGGAATTATTCGTGCAGGTATTGTCCTTGATGACGATTTCCCCACCATTGAAAGTGATCTGACCTTTTTTCTCATAGCCATACTGTCCGTACCCGGAGATACCGCCGCCCAGCGTGGTAGCTGTATTGCCGGTGATTGTCACTTTTTCTCCGAGGATGGTCTTGTACCCGTTGTGGATACCACCGCCGTAGTTTGCCGTATTGCCGGTGATTTGGGTGTTGCTAATGGTTACGGTGCCGTTCTCTACTTCAGAACCAACAACGCCATTGTTGTGGATGCCGCCACCATAAATCTTAGCCACATTATTGTTGATGGTGCAGTTGTCGACTGTCAGGGCGTTATTGTTCAATATACCTCCGCCATTTCCGGTGCTGCAGTTGCCTTCAATCACAGCATTCGACAGTTTTGCTATACCGGTTTTTCCGATTTTCAAGCCGCCACCAGTATTGGCCTTATTACCGACGATGTTGCCGTTATACATCGTGAAAGTACCGCTTTCGACATCCACACCGCCGCCATGTCCTCCTACCCTATTACCGACGATGTTACCGTTATACATCGTGAAAGTACCTAAGTTGTATACTGCGCCGCCATGTGTTGCCCAACCGCCTGTAATTACGCCGCCTGTAGTGGTATAAGCGGAAGTTCCTTCGGATTTTAAAGTCCAAAGACCGCTGTCAGCCTTATCATAATAACGCTTGGTATCGCCCTCATCGTAGAGGTTAAATGTCTTTTCGGAATTAACGGTAATGTGGCAATTTTTAAGGTTCAGTACTTTGTCATTCAGACAGAGGTTGACATTTGCTGCTGTCACCGTCAAATCCCCGTCTGCGGTGATATCATTTGCAAGATAACCGCTGCCGCCGTTTGCAAAAAGGTCTTTGAGTGCTGTAAGGTCATTAACAGCCTTAAATGTGACATCCGCACCGGTTGCATCCTTGTGAGTGTGAGAAGGCTTAGCGTACCAACCCTGTCCCGTAAACGGTTTATCCGCTGTTTTTGAAACTTCGCCCTTATTAGCGGCAGAATCTGAAACGATAATATTTGTAGCACCGCTTAGTGTCGCAACCGTACCGCTTTTGGTATCGGAAACAAAAAGGTCTCCATTATAAGGTCCTACGACAACATAAAACGAGTATGTGTCACCTTCACCCATATTGTTATAATAGGGAACTGTGGATATAACGTAACTACGAGCATTATTAGTAACCAAACCACTTGCACAAGCTTTGGATGTATTCATACCGTTGCCGGCAAAGTCCTTCAGCAACGCGTCCTGCGAATAACCGGCAGGGTCAAAGAGATAAACCTTCGTATCACCATCCACTTTGAAGCTGCCATTGTAGAAGGGGGCTTTCCCGCTTACCTGGAAGGTTGCCGCCGATACGGTTACCATGCCGAGGGGTATCATACTGACGATCATTACAACCGAAAGTATGATACTCAAAATTTTGTTTTTCATTGATTAAATCAATCCTTTCTGCCCTTTCGGGCTAAATTTTGTTTGTTTCGGTTTTCGGTTTCCAGAAAATTCAGACGGAATACAACCGAAATTTCCTTAAGCTTCAAACCTTTTAATTAAAAGTTGACAAAGCAGTTTTTTATGGTAAAATATTTTCATTACTACCACATTCAACCGTTTTTGTCAATCAATAACAATGGAACAGAATTCTG
>JAZUHA010000253.1:0-7030 GCA_045641485.1 Acutalibacteraceae bacterium | reverse complement strand
CGTAAAGGTCGGTATCGGTACCTTCTTTGCAGAATGTTTGAAATTCCATCTGTTCAAACTCTATGGTACGGAAAGTAAAGTTGCCGGGAGTAATTTCATTACGGAACGCTTTACCTATCTGACCTATGCTGAAAGGAAGTTTTGCACGCATTGTACGCTGAACATTCTGATAGTTTACATATTCGCCCTGCGCATTTTCGGGACGGAGGTAAATAACGCTTTTAGAGTCGTATGTAACGCCTCTGAATGTCTGGAACATAAGGTTAAATTCACGAATATCGGTGAAATTATGTTTTCCGCAGTTGGGGCAGGGGATAGAATGATCCTTTATGTATTGGAACATTTCTTCCTTTGTCATACCGTCTGCGTGTGCTTCGGGGTCAAAGTCGTCTATAAGATTATCTGCTCTGTGGCGCATTTTACATTCTTTACAGTCAAGAAGCGGGTCTGAAAAACTTGCAACATGACCGCTCGCCTCCCAGACACGGGGGTGCATAAGAATATCTGCATCTACCTCATAACTGTTTTTTCTTTCCTGAATAAAACGCTTTCTCCAGGTATCTTTAACATTATTTTTAAGTCTTGCACCTAAAGGACCGTAGTCCCATGTATTTGCAAGTCCGCCGTAAATATCGCTGCCGGGAAATATAAAGCCTCTGCCTTTGCAAAGAGCAACGATTTTGTCCATAGTTTTTTCTTTATTGTCCATATATACCGTATCCTTTCGGAAAATTTATTTAATAATCGGTTTCAAGCGTTCTTTCGGAAATTTTGCCGCCGAACTGACTGTTATACATATCGTAATAATATCCGCCTTTTTTCAGAAGTTCCTCGTGAGTACCGTGTTCTTTTATTGTGCCGTTGTCAATAAACAGAATTTCATCGGCTTTTTTAATTGTGGAAAGGCGGTGAGCAATAACAAAGTTTGTTCTGCCCTTCATTATTTCGCTCATGGCTTCCTGCACAAGGAGTTCCGTTCTTGTATCTACGGAACTTGTGGCTTCGTCAAGAATGAGAATCTGCGGGTTTTTAAGAAGCGCTCTGGCTATTGTAAGAAGTTGCCTTTGACCTTGTGAAATATTAGAGCCGTTTTCGGCGAGAACCGTGTTATAGCCTTCCGGTAAAGCGGAAATAAATTCATCCGCCTTTGCGGCTTTTGCGGCTTCTTTTACCTGCTCGTCCGTTGCGGTAAGGTTGCCGTAACGGATATTGTCAAGAACGGTTCCTTTAAAGAGCCATGTGTCCTGAAGCACCATACCGAAAATGTTTCTTAAAGAATTTCTTGAAACATCTCTTATATCCTTGCCGTCTACCGTAATTGAGCCCTCGTTTACATCGTAAAACCTCATTAAAAGATTTACGAAAGTTGTTTTGCCCGCACCGGTGGGACCTACAAGCGCTACAAGATTACCTTTTTTTACGGAAAAATCAAGGTTTTTCATAAGCGGTTTATCGTCTGAATAAGAGAACGAAACATTATTAAAATTCAGTTCGTCTTTTAAAGTAAACTCACTGATTTCACCGTCGTCAATTTCGGATTCTTCATCGAGAAGATTAAAAACTCTTTCTGCCGAAGCAAAGCAGGATTGAAGATTATTTGAAATCTGTGCAAGAGTTCCCATGGGAGAAGTGAAAAGTTTTGAATATGTTATAAATGTGAGAATGCCGCCTATTGAAAATGCTGCCCCCATATCGTAAAGCAGAGTGCTTCCTATAAAGAATTTACCGTTGTTTACAATAAGTGCGCCGCCTATAACGGCAATAAGTATATAGCCGACATTATCCATAAGGTTAATGAACGGGTGAATTGTTCCGGAAATGAACTGTGCTTTACGGCTTGTGTTTACAAGGTCATCGTTTATTTCCGCAAATTCATCGGCGGCAAGTTTTTCCTGACCGAATATGCGTACAATCTTATGACCGGTGTACATTTCTTCAACATGACCGTTAAGTTCGCCCATTCTGTCCCACTGCTTTTTAAAGAGTTTACGGGAGACCTTTAGAATTCTTAAAGCAACAAAAAGCGAAACGGGGAGTATAAGCACTATTGCAGCCGTTAAAAACCAGCTTTTCATAAGCATCATAAAAAATATGCCCACAATAGTGATTATCGAACTTATAACCGAAACAAGGTTGTGCTGTAAAGTATTACTGATATTGTCAATATCATTTGTAACACGGCTTAAAATTTCGCCCTTTGAATTGCGGTCAAAATATTTTAACGGCAATGAAGAAAGTTTGTTATTTACATTTTCACGAAGATTGCGCACAATTTTCGAGGTTACGGTAGCCATGGTGAATTCCTGAATAAATGAGAAAATCGCCATACCGCCGTAAATTGCGGCAAGTAAAATAAGTTTGTCAAGAAGCGGTTTATAAGAAAGCGTGCCGCCGCCGAGTTTTTCGGCAACCTGCGCATTAAGTGCATCTATTGCCTGACCTATATAATCGGGACCTATTACATTACATACCGTGGAGAACACACAGCATATAATAACAATAAGCATAAGCCATTTTTGCTTTAAGATGTATTTAAGGAGCTTTTTCAGCGTTTTGCTTACGCTGTCTGCTTTTTTATCTTCGTGAGTAGCGACTCTGTAAGAGGCATAACGCTCCTGCCTTGTTTTTCGGCGGTATTCAAGCGCCGAATTTTCCGTGTTTTTCGGTGTGTTTTTCTTCACAGAGACTCCACCTCCTCACTGCTTAATTGAGAAACGGCAATTTCATTGTAAACTTTGCAGGTTTTAAGGAGTTCTTCGTGAGTTCCTCTGCCTGCAACCGTTCCGTTTTCAAGCACGATAATTTCATCGGCATTTATAATTGTGCCGACCCTTTGGGCAACTATGAGTATTGCGGAGTCTGTAAGTTCTTCGTGAAGTTTACTGCGAAGACGGGCATCCGTAATAAAATCAAGAGCCGAAAAACTGTCATCAAAAAGATAGAATTTTGCATTTTTTACAATAGCTCTCGCTATACAAAGACGCTGTTTCTGACCACCGGAAAGGTTGGTGCCGTTTTGTGAAATCATACTTTCGAGTTTGCCGGGAAGTTTTTCCACAAAATCTTTTGCCTGGGCTATTTCGAGCGCTTTCCAAAGTTCATCGTCTGTAGCATTGTCTTTGCCGTAGCGCAGGTTGTCCGCAACAGTTCCGCTGAAAAGGAAAGACTGCTGTGGTATATAGCCCAATTTTTCGTATATGGTGTTAAAATCGAGATTTTTAATATTGATGCCGTCTATAAGAATTTCGCCGCCCGTTACATCATAAAAACGGGGGATAAGGTTCAGGATTGTCGATTTACCCGAACCCGTACTGCCGATTATTGCGGTTGTTTTGCCGGGTTTTACCGTAAAACTTACATCTCTTAATACTTTTTTCTGTTCGCCGTCGGCTGTTTTGTAGTCAAAATCAACATTTTTAAATTCGATTGTATTTGTTTCCGTAACTGCATTTTCGGCTTTTTCTACCGACATTTCGGGTACAAGTTCAAGTACGTCGTTAATTCTGTTTGCGGAAATTTTTGCACGGGGAATCATAACAAACATTGCGGCGGCTGTGGAAACGGCGACAACAATAAATACAAGATAAATTATGAATGCCTGCAAATCGCCTATTGTGTTTTGTATGGCAACGGGGTCTGTGAGTTTGTCAATCTGATTGTAGCCGAATACCATCAAAAGAATTATAAGGAGGAAAACGAGAAGTGTTACAAGAGGAATAAGAGAAGCAAAAATTCTCGAAACTTTCAACTGTATTCCCGTTAATTCGTTGTTCGCTTTTCTGAAACGCTCGTCTTCTTTTTCCGTACGGTTAAATGCTCTTATAACTCTTATACCGCTTATTTTTTCACGGATAATAAGATTAAGGCTGTCTACCTTTTTCTGTATTCTTTTAAAATACGGTATAACCGTTTTTGCAAGAATACCGGCAATAAGCGCAATTACCGGTACGATTATTAAAAGTGTGAGCGAAAGACCGGGGTCCATAATAACAGCCATTATTGTGCCGCCTATGAGCATTATGGGAACGGTAATAATGGAACGGAGCGACATCAGCACAAGATCCTGTATTTGGCGGATATCGTTAGTGGTACGGGTAATAAGTGACGGAATGCCTATCTTGTCAATATCGCCCTGCGAAAACTGCTCTACCTTTTTAAATACGGCACTGCGCAGTTCACCTGCAAATCCCGTGGAAACTTTACTTGAGCAGTAGCAGTTGCCTACGGAAACAACGGCGGCTGCAATGCAAACCCAGAACAAGGTAAGCCCTACAGACTTGATGTTTGAGAAGTCGCCTTTTGTTATGCCGTCGTTTATAAGTTGCGACATAAGAAGCGGGAATGCAAGCGTGAGTATATTATTTATTGCTGCAAGAGCAAGAGTGAAAATTGCAAATTTTTTGTGAGGTTTTAAAAATCTCAACAGTTTAAACACAAAATCCCTCCGAACTTTATTGAAAATGTGTTTTAAATTACGCACACAAAAATACATTATAACTATACCACAAATCAACAGGTGTTTTCAATAGTATTTTTCGTTTTAATAATTTTTTAACAATTATATACGTTGATATTTACTTAATGTTTGATTTTTGATACAATTATTCAAAGGAAAAGTTTGAGGAGAGAGAAAAATGACTGCCGTAGTTTGTCTTGATAATAATAACGGTCTGCTTTTTAATAACAGGCGTCAGAGCCGTGACAGTGAAGTTATTTCCGATATTAAAGAACTTACGAAAGGCAAAATACTGATAACGCCTTTTTCGGAACAACTTTTTAACGGTTTCGGCGGTGAAGTAATAATAAGCCGAGACGGGTTTACTTCGGCAGAGGAAGACGATTTTTGCTTTTTGGAAAATATAAATCCGAATGATTTAAAAGATAAAATAAAAATGCTTGTTGTTTATTATTGGAACAGAAGTTACCCTTCCGATTTTTTGTGTACACTTGATTTTAATATGTACAAAGTGTGTGATACAAAAGACTTTGCGGGAAACTCACACGAAAAAATTACGAGAATAATATATGATAAAAGGTTTTAATATGTTATAAAAAAATCATCCGATTTATTGTCCTTTGCTTATAAAAAACGATAAATCGGTTGTTTTAATTTATTTAATTGTAATAAAAAATTAAATATGAAACTGTGGAGTAAGGGTTATTCATACTGTGATACAATTCGGAGCGGAGCTCCCCGAAACTCCACTCTTCACTCTCCACACTCAACTCTTGCGAAGTTCTTCACACTCCGCACTTATGAGGTCTGCGATTAAAGGAAGTAGATTATAATATCTCTTCTGCCCCAGTTTACACACTGTGATTCGGAGTTCATATAAAGGTCAACGGTGTTGTCAACGCTGTATATAAATCCGCCTGTATCTGCGGCGATGCAATAGCCGTAAACATATCTGCCGTCTGCCGAAACAATGTACATTTCCGTGCCGTAGGGGATTTCGGCGGGGTCAACGGCAATATATCCTGCCATAGCCGGTCTGCCCGTAGAGGTGGTTCCGCCCGGTTCGCAATAAGCGGTGGCTTTTGCATTTATGGCTTTTTTATAATTCTGCGGAAGTCCGTTACTTCCGATTTTTACATAAGACGGAACACGAAGCTCGCTCATAGGAGTGCCTGTGGGAAGTGTTGAGGGATAAGGATAAACCTTTTTTCCGATTTCCACAACTTCGTTTACAGGCTTTGTTTTTTTAGTTTCGGAAACTTTAACTGATTTCGAGAGTTTTCCGTCAACATAAAAATCGTTATAAAGGATTTCTTTTTTGCCTTTTTTACCTTTAGTTACCACTCTTGATTGATTGATATAAAGACTGTCGGTTTCTTTATATGCTGTTTTGTAATCAAGTTTAACGGTTTTTGTACGTTCCTTAACGGTAACTTTATGAATTGTGATTGTCATACCGTCTTTAAGTTCTGCAGATGATTTGGGGGAGGTATAGTCAAACTCGCCTAACTCATATCCCGCATTCTTCAAAGCCTCACCGACATTGCCGCCGGAAACGGTACGTTTTTTAACTTTGCCGTTACATTTGATTTTTACTTTGTATGTGTTGTATATTTCAACAACCATATCTTCTTTGGCATTTTCCTGCAACGAAACACTTGTTTCGTGACCTTCCGGAATATCTATCTGTGCTTTATTAACAGCATCGCCGACAGTACCGGAGCAATAAACACTTTTTTTTGAACCGTCATAATTTTTAACGGTAATTTTTACACCTCTTTTGTATTCAACGAAAGCGGTGCTGTTTTCAGAGTCGAAAAACGATTTGACTATTTTGTCACCTCTGTCTTCTGTGAGGACTATGCCGTTGTCCTCAAGAATTTTTTCGGGCTCTGTTCTTACTGTGCTGACTGTTGTCAGTGTTTCACCGTCTGTAATAGTTACTTCGTAAATCACCGGCGGTACGGCGAATGCAGTTACCGATAAGAAGAACAGTATTGCAAAAAAGCAAAGCGTTGCTCTCTTTATCGGCGTAAGACTGACTACATCTTCGCCTGTTTTGTTTTTTGTCATGGTAATCTCCTTAACTCGCTCGCCCATCGGGTATTTGCTCAGGCGGCTTTGTTAGATAAGTTTACTCATAATAACTTTCCGAATTTCAAAATTTGCCTCGGTTTTTTTGATAATTTGAAACGATATCGTGAGCAAAATCATCTTGTTTTCCTATGGCAACCCGTATTATAGCCGAAAAAAATATATTGTCAAATAAAAAAAAATATCAATTTTGTGTAAAATGCACAAATGGACTTGCGAAAAATATGAATATGAGCCCGAAACGGTGTCAAAAAAGGTTACATATAAGAAATTTTTTGTAACTTTTTTGTAAGATTTGCAGAAATTACAATCTGTAATATATCTGAAATTTAAAAATCTTGTTTTTATAAGCGGAAAATACTATAAAATTACAGTTTTTTAATGATGTTTTCGGTGCTTTTCATTTAATTTATTGACAGATTTTTAAAATAATATACAATATAAATTGAATATATTTACAGAGGCGATAAAATGGAAATC
>JAZUHA010000252.1:0-7560 GCA_045641485.1 Acutalibacteraceae bacterium | reverse complement strand
ATTATAGTGACCGAATGGTCACTTGTCAAGAGGGCAGGTGAATTGTCGGGAATAAATTGCTTTTACTTGACAATAAAATAAAACCGAATTAAAATATGCTGAAATAATTACAGATGCATAATATGGGTATGAAATGAAGGGATAATTACGGAAGCAATAAAAACAGATAGATTAACCAAGAAATATAAAGATGTTACCGCAGTAGATGAACTTACTTTATCGGTAAATAAAGGCGAATTGTTTTCGCTTCTCGGCGTAAACGGTGCGGGAAAAACCACGACAATAAAAATGCTTTCATGCCTTACAAAACCTACGGGCGGAGATGCGTTTTTAAACGGTAAAAGCATTATAACGGATGTTGATGATGTTAAAGCGCTTATCGGAGTTTCTCCGCAGGAAACAGCCGTGGCACCGGGACTTTCCGTATATGAAAACCTTGAACTGATATGCGGAGTTCACGGTATGGATAAAACAAAACGCTCTGAAAAAATAAAAGAACTTTCGGGAAGTTTAGGGCTTGATACAGTACTTAAAAAGAAAGCGGGAAAACTCTCGGGCGGATATCAGCGCAGATTAAGTATAGCCATGGCACTTATCAGCGAGCCGAAAATTCTGTTTCTTGATGAGCCTGCTTTGGGGCTTGATGTAATAGCAAAAAGCGAACTTTGGGATATTATAAAATCGCTTAAGGGTAAAATCACAATCATTCTTACAACGCACTATATGGAAGAAGCCGAAGCGCTTTCCGACCGTGTTGCGATTATGAAAGACGGAAAACTTCTTGTTTGCGACACTGTTTCCGAAATTAAGAAAAAAGCGGATACGGAAAATTTTGAAGAAGCGTTTGTGCGTATAGTAAAGGGGAAAGCAAAGTGAAAATGATGTTTTTTGCGGGGAGAAATGCAAAAGAAATATTGCGTGACCCGTTAAACTTAGCTTTCGGTATAGGGTTTCCGGTTGTTCTGTTACTGCTTTTAAGTGCAATTCAGGCGAATATACCGGTCAATCTTTTTAATATTGAACGGTTAACGCCCGGTATTACCGTGTTCGGGCTGTCGTTTATGACTCTGTTTTCGGCAACCGTTATATCAAAAGACAGAGGCGGTTCATTTCTTCACAGACTATATACAACTCCGCTTACCGCCGTTGATTTTATTTTAGGTTATACGCTTCCCGTTATACCCGTTTCTGTGGCGCAAACAGTTATCTGCTATATAGTCGCACTTGTTCTCGGTCTTAAATTTTCCGTTAATATTCTGTATGCGATTATTTTCAATATTCCGGTATCACTGTTATTTACGGGTTTGGGGCTTCTTTGCGGAAGTGTATTTACCGACAGGCAGGTGGGAGGTATATGCGGTGCGCTTCTTACAAATCTTTCGGCGTGGCTGTCCGGTATATGGTTTGACCTTGACCTTGTGGGCGGTGTATTTAAAAAGGCGGCGTATGTTCTTCCGTTTGTTCACGCCGTTGAAACCGAACGGTTTGTGCTTTCGGGAAATTTTACGGATGCTTTACCGCATTTTGTGTGGGTAGTTATATATGCGGCTGTAATACTGTTCGGGGCGGTTGTTTTATTTTTGAGACAGATGAAACATAAATAATGTCTGCTGAATAACTGCCGACACGCCGTCGGCAGTTATGAAAAAGCGTTTTGAAACGCTTTTTCTGCCAAAATCTGTGATTTTGGCTACAGTATCCATTGAAATGCCTGCTTGCTGTGCGAAGCGTTCGCACAGCAAGTGCAAGGCTTTTACGGAAACATCCGCAAAAGCCTTGCACTTTCAACAAACCAAAATGTGTTTAAACGGTTGAATTGTATAACATTTTGGTTTGTTCGGCAGGCATTAAATAAAAATATTTATTTTTCAATACAAATGTGATAAGATGATACATATTTATATATAAATACCGTAATTTTGCTGAAAACCTGTTGAGAGGATTAAATTAAATGTGGCTGTTGTTTGTATTTGTTTCGATAATGTTTTACGCATTGGGAGAGATGTTTCAAAAGAAAGGCTCCGATTTAACGGAAGAACATACCGAACTTAAAATACTTATCTGGTTCGGTATTGCCGGCGGTATAACATCGTTATTTATTTCGCTGTTCGGTTTAAAAGAAAGTTCCGTTACCGTGGTGCAGATGGTGTCGGAAAATCCTGCGGTAATACTGTCGCCGGCGCTTTATTATTTTTCGCTTCTTTTATGCTTTTTGGCATTTAAACTCGTGCCCGTTTGCGTTGCATCGCCCATAACCTGTATGGACGGAGTATTTACATTTGTCGGTATAATCGTAATGTATCTCATTATCGGCAAATCCGCACTTATTGATGAAAGCATTACGCCCTTAAAACTCATACTTGTTGTGCTTATTTTTGCGGGTATTTATATATGTACATATATACAAAGCAAGCACGAAAACATCGAAGAAAACAAACAACTTGCAAATAACCGTCTTTTTATAAAAAACGGCAGATTTGCATTTATCGGTGTCGGGCTTGCGCTTTTATCCGCTTTGGCAGATGCAGGAAGTTCTTTAACCGATATATACTTTTTAGGCGAACTTTCCGATTCGTTTGATTATATTTATACTCACGGTATGTTGGTATTTTATTTTACCGTGATTTTGTATTTTGTACTTTGGATAATCCGGAAAAAGCCGTATAATCTTTTTTCAAAAAAAGAACTGCCGAAAATACTCGGAGCAGGTTTTGACAGCCTCGGTATGGTGTTTTATATGATTGCGGTTTCCCGTAATCAGATTTATACAAATGTGCTGATATCGGGCTTCTGCATATTTACGGTACTGCTTTCCCGTGTGTTCCTAAAAGAAAAACTTGCAAAAAATCAGTTTTTGTGGATAGGTTTTACCATAGCCTGTATAATTGCTTTTGCGGCAGTTGACGAAATGCTTTAACGGAGGCAAAAAAATGACGGTTCGTTTTTTAACCGAAAATGAATTTAATAAAACAAAAAGTCTTGCCGAAGTCTGCTTCGGAAAAAGCGGCGACCTTGACGACTACTACGCTGATGATGTTAAAAATAACCGTATAGCCGTGCTTGAAGACGGAGGCGCTGTGCTGTCTATGGTGCATCTTCGCCGTATTATAGCCGTTTTTGACGAAAATGAAGTACCGGTATGGTATATTATGTATGTTTGCACTTTGCCCGAAGAACGGCGTAAAGGTTATATGGACTGTGTTATGCGCTTTGTTCTTACTGCTCTTAAAAAAGAGGGCGAAGCATTTACATTTCTTGTACCCGTTAATCGTGAAATATATAAGCATCTTAAGTTTACTTACTCCTGGCAGTTTAACGAAGCGGAACGGGATTTACTGTATGCCGATGACGGGCTTGAAGACTGCTTTGCCTGTTTACTTAACGACGAAATCTTTGAGAAACCCGTAAAACTTTTACCTGCCGCCACAACAGATGATTTTGAGTTTAAACGCTTTGACGGTGAAGCGGCGGCTGAATATTTTGATTATTTTTATATTCGCCCGAATAAAAGTTGTGACACAATACCTCTCGACTGTTTTATTTGGAGCAATATAATAAACAGCGAGTACTGTATTCTCGATAACCGCTGTTTTCTTATGCGTGACAGCGGGAACGGTATGTTTGTCGGATGTACTCCGTACTGCCGCGAAGAAGAACTTGTGTATTATTTTAAGTTGCAGGAAAAGTATTATAACCGTGTTTTGAAAATCCCGTTTACCGCATATCTGCAAGATGCAGAAGGTGTGGAATACTTAAAGTCAAAAGGCGCTCTTGACGGGTATGAGATTACTCAAAACAGCGAAATTTATGATTACATATATAACGGTAATGATTTGCGCACGCTTGCGGGGCGGAAGTTTTCAAAAAAACGAAATCATATAAATAAATTTCTGCACGAATACGCAGACCGTTGGGAATATCATACACTTTCTGCCGAAGACAAAGATGTTATTCTTGACTTTTTGAAAAAATGGGACGAAAACAAAACCGTTGAGGGCAGCGGTATGAATATGGGCAAAGATTTTGATGCTGTCGAAACGCTTGAAACGGATGTTAAAGGAACGGAAAAAATCCTGAACAGCAAAGGTGTTTTAAAGAAAATCAAGGCGGGCGGTATTTTTATTGACGGAAAGTTGTGCGCTTTTTCCATAGGCGGATATAACCCGAAAGAAAATATGGCTGTTATTGAAATTGAAAAAGCGTATCCGGAAATCGACGGTCTTTATCAGATGATAAATAAAGAATTTCTTGTTCACGAATTTCCCGAAGCGGAACTTATTAACCGTGAAGACGATGTCGGTATGCCGGGGCTTCGTAAAGCAAAAATGTCTTATAATCCCGTTATGTTCGGGAAAAAATACACACTCACACAAAAGAATTTTGAGTCGGATTGATTTAAAGAATAAATAATATTATGGATATAAATTTTATAAAATCTTCTGTTTTATTTAAAAATCTCAATGCCGAGGAAACGGGAAAAGCACTTGAGATTTTGGAAGCGGAAATAAAAAAATATAAAAAAAATGACTGTATTCACAGTCAGTATACAGAGATGAAAAAATTCGGTTTTGTGCTGTCGGGCGCAGTGCAGGTATGCGTTGACGATGTAGACGGTAACAAAATGATTATGGCGCAGGTAGTTCCCGGGCAGACTTTCGGTGAGTCACTCTGTTTTTTAAAAATAAAAAATTCGCCTGTGTACATTTATGCTTCCGAAGACAGTGAAATTTTATTTCTTTCGGTTAAAACTCTGTTTTCGGGCGAAAGTAATGAAATTTATAATGAACTTGAAAAACGGTTTACCGAAATGTTGAGTAAAAGAACGCTTTCTATGAATGACCGCATACAGGTTCTGTCTAAAATTAAACTTCGTGATAAACTTATGACTTATTTCAGTCAGATATCGCAGAAAAGCGGCTCACTGACTTTTAATTTACCCGGTAACAGAGAAGATCTGGCTTCATATATGGGAACAGACAGAAGTGCTTTGTGCCGTGAACTTTCGGCGATGAAAAAAGAGGGTATTATTGATTATCATAAAAATACCGTAAAAATAATTCGATAATATTTTTGTTGCAAATGCAACGGCATTTTTCTGCATTCGGGGTTATAATAATATCTACATAACCAATGAATAAAATGCGGAGGCGTTACAATATGAAGAAATTATTATCGGTGTTTTTGGTTTTATCTGTTGTCATTTGTGCTTTCGGCGGTTGTACTTCCGAAAAAGAAAACGGAAATACCGAAAAAACCGTTACAATACGTATCGGCGGACTTAAAGGTCCCACATCAATGGGTATGGTAAAACTGCTTGATGACTCCGAAAACGGCAAAACAGATATTTCTTATGAATATGAAATGGCTTCATCGGCAGATGAACTTACCCCGAAGTTTTTAAAAGGCGAACTTGATGTTATTGCCGTTCCCGTAAATCTCGGTTCTGTTTTATATAATAACTCAAACGGTAATGTAAAAATGCTTGCTATAAATACTTTGGGCGTTCTTTATATTGCGGAGAAAGGCGGTAATACGGTAAACAGCATTTCCGACTTAAAGGGCAAAACCGTTTATGCAACGGGAAAAGGCGCCGCACCCGAACTTGCGCTTGAATTTTTATTAAAACAGTCGGGACTTGTTTTGGGCGAAGATGTTAATGTTAACTGGAAATCCGAGCCGACTGAAATAATTGCCGAAATGTCCGGGCTGAAAAATGCCGTGGCAATGCTTCCCGAACCGTTTGTTACGGTGGCAAAAGGGCAACTTAAGGATTTAAAAGTTAAACTTGATTTAACGGAGGAATGGGAAAAAATCGGCAACGGCGGTAAATTTATTACAGCAGGTTTAATAGCACGAAAAGATTTTGTCGAACAAAATCCCGAGACTGTAAAAAAATTCCTCGAAGAATATGAAACTTCTGCAAAATATGTAAATGAAAACACAAAGGAAGCCGCGCTTCTTGTTGAAAAATACGGCATTGTTAAGTCGGCGGTTGCCGAAAAAGCCATACCGAATTGCAATATAGTCTGCATTACGGGTGACGAAATGAAGACTGCGGCAAAAGGATATTTTGAGGTTATGTTTGACCGGAACCCGAAATTTTCGGGCGGAAAACTGCCGTCGGACGATTTTTATCTGAATTATGAAAAAAATTAAACTCAACAAAAAATTAACGGGTAAAGTATCAGCCGTGATAATTGCCGTTTTAATATGGGAAGCGGTATCGGTATTATTAAATTCAAAAATGCTCCTCGCTTCACCTTTAGCGGTGTTAAAAACTTTAGGTACTCTTGTTTTTGAAAAAACATTTTTTCAAACTGTGTTTTTTTCAACGGCAAGGATTACTGCAGGCTTTTTACTCGGATTTGTTATCGGATGCATTTTTGCCGTGCTTTCGGGTAAAAGTAAAATAATCGAAACACTTCTTTGGCCGTATGTGATAACCGTAAAATCAGTTCCCGTTGCATCGTTTATAATTCTGTGTTTAATATGGTTTTCGTACACCGGACTGACTGTATTTATCTCGTTTTTAATAACTTTTCCCGTTATTTATTCAAACATTTTGCAGGGAATAAAAAGCACGGATAAAAAAATGACGGAACTTGCCGTTCTTTATAATGTCAGCTGGAAAAGAAAACTTCTGTATATTTATTTTCCGAGTGTAAAGCCGTATCTTTTGTCCTCTTGCGGTGTATCTGTGGGTATGGCTTGGAAAGCGGGAGTTGCCGCAGAAGTAATCGGTTTGGTAAATAATTCCGTAGGCGAAAGATTATACGATGCAAAAATATATTTTCAGAATGCAGAACTTCTTTCGTGGACAATAGTGATAATTCTGTTGAGCGTTCTGGAAGAAAAAATATTTTCTGTAATTTTAAAATTTTTGTTTTCACGGATGGAAAAATTATGAGCGAATATATAACAATACGAAATCTAAGTAAATCATTCGGTGAAAAGGTGATTTTTGATAATCTGTCGCTTGACTTTGAGTGCGGAACGGTTTCGTGCATTAAAGGACCGTCGGGGCGCGGAAAAACAACGCTGTTAAGAATAATCGCAGGTCTTGAAAAACCGACTTCCGGCACGGTGGATATAAAAGGCAAAACAGTGTCGGTCGTTTTTCAGGAAAACAGATTATCGGAAAATTTTAACGCCGTAAGCAATGTCCGACTTGTTACGGGAAAGAAAATGAAAACGGAAGAAATAATAAAACATCTTAAAGAAGTCGGGCTTGAAGAATACGCTTTAAAACCCGTTAATACTTTCAGCGGAGGAATGAAAAGGCGACTTTCTGTAGTAAGAGCAATTTGTTTTGATGCCGATTTAATTCTTATGGACGAGCCTTTTAAGGGGCTTGACGAAAAAATGAAAACAGTTGTTATGGATTATGTGAAAAAACATATAAAAGGAAAAACGCTTATTTTTGTTACCCACGATGACGGCGAAGCGGAGTATATGGGCGGGAAAATTTTCAGTTTTTTGAGATAGCAAACAGCAGTTGAACACAATACGGTTTTAAAAGGCAAATTTTCCCATATACTGCGTCACCAATGCTCGTAATGC
>JAZUHA010000251.1:0-3827 GCA_045641485.1 Acutalibacteraceae bacterium | reverse complement strand
ACATGGCTACGATCCGACTTGAGTTTTATCACGAAAGTTTTGATGTTTTTCGTTTCATCATCATGCTTTGTGCGGTAGTTTTTCACTTCGGCTTACCGGGTGTATTTGACTATGCAAGATTTACTTTTGCTTTCTCGGTTCCCGCTGTGTTCCTTGTATCCGGGTATCTTGTTTCCGGCAGAACGGAAGATTATCACGGCAGAATAAAACGAACGCTTAAGCGCAGTTTTATTGCTTTTGTGTTGTTGACTGCAGCATATTTCATTTTCAGTTATATCGTTGCACCGGAGGTAACTTTACATAATATAAAGTCAAAGGACTTTTGGATAAGTTTTATTATTTTTAATCAATGGACATTGGGACCGTCGAAACAACTTTGGTATGTTCAGGCATTCTTTTATGCTTATCTTATTATATTTATTCTCGATAAGTTAAGTCTTTTAAAATTCGATTATATAATTGCTCTGATACTTCTTGTATTTTCCGCTTTAAGCGGTGATTTAGCCGGTATAATCAATTTTAATATTTTGGACAGAGAATATGTTATTTCAAACTTTATAACAATGGCTTTGCCTTTTATTTTGCTTGGCGGTTGTTTCCGTCGAAACAAAAAAATCTTGAAAAGCATTCACGGTTCAACTTTTAAAATACTTGCGATAATCGGTGTAATACTCACTTATATTGAATATTATTTGCTTATTACCAATAACAAACTTATATATAACGGTCGTTTTATCGGCAGTTGTATTACCGCTGTTGCGGTTTGCTGTTGGGTATTTAAATACGGCGAAATGCGCGGTGTAAAAGGTTTTTCAAGGATAAACAGATGGGATTTAAACGCTGTATTCTATGTTTTCCCGTTTTTATACTACATTTTTTACAGAACGGTGGGTTTAGGTGCAGCATCTGCTTATGCGGCTCTGATTATTTCCTTTGCGGCAATACCCGTAAGACATTTATTTAATTATTTGAGAATGGTGATTAAATGGAAAATAAAAAAACAAAAATCAAAACAAAAATCAAAACAGCATTAAGAAAAAACACTTTAGTTATTGTTGCAATCACCGTTTTGCTTTCGGGCTTTTCTTTGTTGGGTGTTGCATTAAACAATGGTGGTTTTTCGGAAAAAAGTCCTGTGTATTCGGAAGAATTAAGTATTGATACACATGATTACGGGTTTTATAAGACTCTTGAGCCTTCATGTACAAGGCAGGGAGCGGATTTATATAAATGCCCGTATTGCGGTGATATAAGTTTTGATAATGTTAAAGCTAATTTAGGCGGCCATCATTACGAAAACGGCGTCTGCACTGTATGCGGTGTACCCGAGGGTCTTTATTATGAGTTCCTGACATTTGATGATGTTATTATTTATTCGTATAACGGTGACTTGAGTGACTTCACAATCCCTTCAACCGTTGAGGGCGTTCCCGTAACATCAATAGCCGAAAATGCATTTGCAGGTAAGTCCTGTATTAAGACTCTTAATTTGCCGGAGACGGTTAAGAGCATAGGAAATTATGCGTTCGCTTATTGTCCCGACCTTAAAACGGTTAAAATTTCCGGTGATACGGTAACTGTTCCGGAGTGTGCATTTTACGGTTGCCCCGAACTCAAAACAGCAGTTTTATCAGGTGATTTAAAAAATATCGGTAATCTTGCATTCGGTCTTTGCGAAAAACTTGAAACTGTTTCGCTTCCCGTTAATATCGGAAAAATAGACGAGTATGCCTTTGTCGGTTGCAATGGTTTAAAAGGTATTACGGTTTTTGACAATGCGGAATATTTCGGTGAACAGTGTATCGGATTTAATCTTGACAACGACTACAATCCCGTATTGAATAAAGACTTTACAATGTACGGTATATCGGGAAGTGAAGCCGAAAAATATGCAAATGACAACGGCGTGAAGTTTGTTGCATTTGATTTGCTTCCCGTAAACGGTACAATTAACGGAGAAACAAAAACTCTGTTCTTTGATGAGGCTTCAGGTAACATAACCGATATGGTTTCCGCTAAAGCCGGCAGTACGTTTAATACTCAAAAGGCAAAGGGCAGTCTTTTCGGTACAGGCTCAACGGTTTGTGTTTCGGGCAGTCTTACAGGCTCTTATTCAATAATCATAAAAGGCGATATCGACGGTGACGGTGTTCGGGATGTAATTGACGCTTCGCTTTTTGAAACAATTTTAAATAATAATTGTACATCAACCGTAAATCAGCGCTACGCCGCAAACGGCTGTTTGTGTGATGATGTTGATATAAGATCTTATCAAAATGTAGTAAATTTGTCTTTAAGTGAATAAACTACTTGAAGTTTTCAAAGAAATGCTATACAATGATGTATAATGTATATAATGTTTAGGAGTGATTTGTTATGATGTTGTATGCCACTAAATTTATAGCGATGCTTATTTCTCTTGTTCAGTTTTTTGCACCGTTTCACAGTTTTGCGGCATTGGAGGAGGAAATGCTCCTCAATGTAAGCGTTATTTCCGATGTTCATATAGATACCCGTTTACCTCTCGGTAAATATATTCTTCAGCAGGGCTTTATTGATATGAATAACTGCGCAAATCCGCTCGATGCGGTTATTGTTTGCGGTGACCTTACAAACTACGGTGACGAGGCTTCACTCCTTGATTTCTTTAATATTATGAATACAAACTGCTATGCACCCTTAAAGGTTATAGCAATGGGCAATCACGATATAGGTCATGTTCGTGACCTCGGATACACAAATCAGCAGGCGAGAGACTGGTTCTTAAAAGACCATAATATGTATCTCGGTACCGATTTTACAAAGAATTATTACAGTTACGATTATAAAGGTTATAAATTTATAGTTCTTTGTGACGAAAGCGAAGATAACTGGGACGAGTTCGAAATTTACGATGAGCAGATACAGTGGCTTGACAATGAACTTAAAGAGGGAACAAAGAGCGGTAAGCCGACATTTGTAGTTGTTCACGAGCCTCTTGAAGAAACAAACGGTCAGGAAACAGTCTGGAAAAACGGTGCTATGAATACCGAAAGCAGTAATAAAATCAAAGCCGTTCTTTCAAAATATGAAAATAAAAATGTTTTCTTTGTAACAGGTCATGTTCACGAAGGTATAAACAACAATATTACAAAAGACCTTTTTGACGTTTCAAGTGTAGAGACAAAAAACGGTATCACTTATGTAAATCTTCCGACATATCTCCTTGTAAACCGCTACGGTCTTCCCGAAAACGGCTTGGGCTTCCAGTTTGAAGTATATGAAAGCAAGGTACATATCCGTACAAGAAGTTTTTTGACAGGTAAGTGGATTCCCGATTTTGAGTGGGAAATTCCCGTTGTCTGAAAGAGGGGCAGTATTATGAAAAAAATCCTTCTTGTAGTTGATATGCAGAACGATTTTACGGACGGAGTTTTGGGTACCGAAGAGGCTGTTAAAGTAATTCCTGAAGCCGTAAAAAAAATCAAATCTTTTGACGGAGATATTTTTGTTACTTTAGATTCTCATTCCGAAAATTATCTTGAAACAGCCGAAGGAAAAAAACTTCCCGTACCGCATTGTATTGTAGGTACTGACGGCTGGGAACTGAACAAAGATATTAAAGAGGCTCTTTGCGGTAAAAATTATACTCCCGTGGAAAAACCGTCTTTCGGTTCTTTGCACCTTGCACAGTTAATAAAAAATACTGTCGGTGACGAGGTTTTTTCTGTAGAAATTTTCGGATTTTGTACGGATATCTGCGTTATTTCAAATGCTTTGATTTTAAAAGCGTGTTTTCCGGAAGCACCTATAACATTGTGTGAAAAATGCTGTGCCGGAGTTACACC
>JAZUHA010000250.1:0-2038 GCA_045641485.1 Acutalibacteraceae bacterium | reverse complement strand
CCACGGTCTCTTGACCCCCAGTGTTGCCGAGAAGGTTCAAATAGTCATCTTCGGCGCTTTGTAGCCGTTTCGTATATAAATGATATGCTTTCCTGCGCTTTTGATTCCATATATTCCACAGTAACCTTTCGCCGTATGGGTCACGGTATGGGTCAAAATGCTGTTCAAATTTTGCGCCGCAATAAACAAAGAAAAGCAAAAATGCAGTTTGCAAATTTATTTTGCAAAGTATTGACAAACAGAAAAAGGAAGGTTACAATATAATTAACAACTGAATATAGAAAAACATATACTGACTTTTGTCAGTAATTTTGAGCTTCGACTCGTACATACATAAAACTTTCAGCCAAATTGGAATTAAGGTTTCCGATTTTGGCCCAGGTTTGTATGCACGGGTCTTTTATTTTGCCTGAAACTTTCTGATGCAAAAGGAGGTGTAAGAACTGTTGGAAAGGCAGCATCATAAAACCCGAAAAATTATTAATAGGAGATAAAAAAATGAAAGAATCTATTTACAAATCTTATGATGAACTTCCGTTGTTTCTTAATGCCAAAGCGGTGTCAGAACTGCTTGGCATATCACATGCAAGTGGGTGTGAGCTGATGCACGAAAAAGATTTTCCGGTGCTTAAAATAGGAAACAGAATGGTAGTGCCGAAAGAAAAATTTAAATTTTGGGTAGAAGAAAACACCGGAGGTAATAAGTGAATTACGGTTACGCTGACCAAAGAAAAAACTATTTTCCTATGCCGAATCCAATTTTTTCTTTGGGTCTTACTGCAGGAGAGGTTGCCGTTTACTGCTACCTGATGTACTGTGAAGACCGTAATAAATTTGAATGTTATCCGAGTTTTCGTACAATAGGTAAAGCCTTAAAAATTTCCAATAATACCGTACGGAAATATATTACAAGTCTTGAAAAGCGAGGTCTTATAAAAACTGTGACTACTAAAATTATTACAAAAGACGGACGGAAACGAAACGGCAGTTTGCTGTATAATATACGACCTATCCAAGAAGTAATAGATGATTATTTAGAATAACAACCCAAAAATATATTGTCAAATTTCGAGCAGTCGGCTACAATTTTTTTAAGAGAAAAATGAAAGATTTTTTCAAAAATTCATTCAAAAAAATGTAGCACAACCGGCAGAGAAAAATGACAAACCGGAATCTGAAACTGAAGATGCAGGTATAACACTCACCGCCTAACACACCGTACGACCCACACAAACACCCTGTGTTGCCTTTTCTCTCAAATTATGGGAAAAGACACGGCAGAATAAAATTACGCAAATTTGAGCCGATTGTACGCCGAGTTTGGAATGTAGAAAAAAGACAATTTACAGGCAGTAAAACACGGTCGAATTTTAAGCAGGAGAAAGGCTTGGGGTCGCAGTCGCTCCCTTTGCCGATTCACATCGGACGGCAATGCCGACCGTTAGGGCGTTTTTGAGAGGTTTTGTAATCTCGCTGACAGGGTTGAACCCTGTTTCGGCATTTGCGGTTTTGGGTTCAACCTTAACCCCGTAAACCCCGATGAAATAAGGATTTTCATAGGGGGTCGCAAAATAAAAACTGCAATAATGATACAAAAATAGAGCAGACCTTTTGGTCTGCTCGAAAGTGACATAAATAATTAACAACTCAATGTCTTTGCTTTTGTTATTCTTTCTCTTCCTTAAAGATGGGGCATTAACGATTTAAAGGTTACTTATATCAACTTCGTATTTGAAATTTTCGGGAAATTGAGGGGGAGTATAGAAAGCAATCATATAAAAGGGTAAATAGGTAATGTTATTATCATTCTCTGTATTTCCCTTGCAAAAAACAATGCTTTTACCAAACTTCCATTCGGACACCGAACAAATTTTATCAAGAGCACGGTGCGTTTTATAGTCTTTCCCCGATTTGATTTCGATTAAATCTATCTTCATTCCGTTTTGGACGATGAAATCTATTTCGCCGTATTTTGCAGAGTCAAAATAGTAAAGAGTAAAACCGTTTGCCTTTAATTGTTGTGCCATAACATTTTCTA
>JAZUHA010000249.1:0-3037 GCA_045641485.1 Acutalibacteraceae bacterium | reverse complement strand
ATTTTATATGAAGATATAACAATTCCAACATTTACATTAATATTTTTCGACAAAGATTCTATGTATTTTTCTTCAATAAAATCATCGCTGTCAACGAAGGTTACATATTGTCCGTTAAATATTTCCAATCCCGCATTTCTTGCAGAAGAAACGCCGCCGTTTTCTTTATGTATAACAACAATTCGGTCATCTTTTTCGGCGTATTCATCGCAGATTGCAGGGCATCCGTCCGGCGAACCATCGTCAACGAGAATGATTTCCAGATTAGTATATGTTTGTGCAAGAATGCTGTCTATGCACCTGCGCAAATATTTTTCAACATTATAAATCGGAACAATAACAGATATTTTCGGATCAGACATTTTGCTCTTTTTTCCTTTTCATATTTTCAATCTTGAATTCAATCATCGCTTTCGGCATTTTGAAAAAACCGCGATATTTTGTGAATCCTGCCATCAGCGAAAGCCAATGAGCAATTTTATGGGGAAGCTTTTTTGCAAATTTATATCTTAATAATTGAATATATTTTTGTTCTTCGGTAAACCAGCTTGCATCAAAATGATGAATTGAATAGGTGTTATCGGTTAAATTAAGTTCGCCCGTTTCAAAATCTTTCGGACAAAAATATTCGGTTGGATAGATGCTGATACCCATTACATTTTGAATGGTATTTTCCCTTTTTAATCCTTTTGATAAAAGAATTTTTGTTGTATAAATAACAACTGTTTCAAGATTCTGTGTTCCGTCATCTTTAATAAATTTTATTGTGTGATAGAAATCAATAATTTCTTTTACCAAAGGATTTTCTTTTTCAAAAGCCAATCCGATCCCCGGGTTTATTGCAATTTCATCTCCGTCATTTTCGCAGCCCATAAATGCTCCTTTTATCAAAAGGTTATCTATCGGTTTTATAAGCTCAACATCAACATCGAAATATACGCCGCCCATTTTATATAAAACATCATATCTTATGTAATCGGTCGCAAACGCCCATTTCTTGGCTTCATAAGCTTGTCTTACATATAACGGAGCGGATGAAATATCATAGTTTGATTCATTCCATTCGATTATTTCATAATCCGGGCAGTATTTTTTCCAGCTTGCAATGCACTTTTTCGCAAGTTCCGGCAGAGGGTTTCCGCCAAACCAGCAATAATGAATTATTTTAGGTATCATATTATCACCTTTTTGCCAAATTTAATCTTATTATAATCAGAAAAAATTTTATAATCGCTTTAATTTGTTTATTAAATGGTAAATTGAAAAAAAAACTAAATTTTAAATGCTTTAAAAGATAATTGATTTTTTCATTTGTAAGCATAGAAGTTCTTTTTGAACATTCAAACAAAAAATTCAACTTTATATAATCAACACATTCAATCAATTTACGATTATTAAATTTCTGATAAATTGTTTTCCTTTCATCAAAAGCGGCAATAACATCAAAATTTTCATAAGGCATATTTGAATTCATTATTCCGTTTTCTCTTTGGAAATAGAAATATGTTAAAGAATCGATATAACCTATTTTTTTGGCATTTAAAATAAGCTTATATGTAACAAATTCATCTTCGTTTATTTTTCCTTTTGGAAAAACAATACCATTAAAAATTTCCCTTTTAATCAGCTTATTCCATGCGGTAGTCAAAATTTTCTGAGTTAAATGAATATCGTATGACGCCTCAATGCTGTTATAAATTTTATTGCCGGATTTTGTGAAAAATTCAAGTTTGCCGTTGCTGTATGTTTTGCAAACTCCTCCGCATGCAATATCAAGATTATTTTCAACAAGAAAACAGTAAAGACAATTTATACAATCATTTGAAATCCGGTCATCAGAATCAAGAAAAAAAAGAAGGTCCCCTGTGGATTTTGCAATTCCCGTGTTTCTTGCATCCGAAAGCCCGCCGTTTTTTTGATGAATGACTTTTATTCGTTTGTCTTTTTCGGCGTATTCATCGCAAATTGCAGGACATCCGTCCGGCGAACCATCGTCAACAAGGATGATTTCCAGATTTGTGTATGTTTGCGAAACAACGCTTTCAATGCATTGACGCAGGTATTTTTCAACTTTATAGATCGGGATAATGATTGAAATAAGCGGATTTTTCATTTTATATTCATCTCAAAAATTATTTTATACATTTTAAAAGTACCATTTTTATAAAAGAAAAAAATTTAGGACTAACGAAAAAAATATAAGACATAATCTTTTGCGTTAAGGAAAGTTGTTTTTTACAAATATTGAAACACGAATGTGCCTCATCAATAAGATGTTTTAATTCTTTCCGGTAACATTCATTTGACATATCAGATACAATTGTTCGCAGACAACTTAATTTTCCTTGAATTGCATCAACATAAAATTCAGAATTATAAAAATAATCCACTCGGTTATTTGAAGAATTTAAATATGCTTTTGCTTTTTTTCCTTTATTTGAAAATGTAATTGAATTTTTCCAAATTCTGTAAAAATATAACGGTTTATCTGTTGTTGAAACTTTTTGAGCTTTTTCGGCAATCAAATGCATAACATAATGATCTTCGTAATTTTCTCCATAAGGAAAAACAATGGAGTCAAAAATATTTTTAGCAAAAAGTTTATTCCACAAATACGATTTGATTTTTCCGTTTAAAATTCTGCGTAAAAATTCATCTCCGGATAAAACGGAATTGTCATATTTTTCAATTCTGTTTTCATATCCAAAATGTTTTACAGAGCATATAGCAATATCTGAATTATTTTCTTTTATATTTTTATAGAGTTCTTCAAACATATTCGGCTCAATATAATCATCAGGATCAACCCAACCTATGAAATCACCGGAAACATTTTCTAAACCCGCATTTCTTGCAGAAGAAACACCACCGTTTTCTTTATGAATAACAACAATTCGGTCATCTTTTTCAGCATATTCGTCGCAGATTGCAGGACACCCATCCGGCGAACCATCATCGACAAGGATGATTTCAAGATTTGTATAAGTTTGAGCTAAAATACTGTCTAAACATTTTTTCAGATATTTTTCAACATTAT
>JAZUHA010000248.1:0-2550 GCA_045641485.1 Acutalibacteraceae bacterium | reverse complement strand
GGGATTTATTTCAGATAAAATTTTATATCTCCAACAAACTGGTTGCCACAACGTGCAAGTTCTCCCAAAACTCTGTCTACGCCTTTTTCAGTTGTATACCAATTATCTTTTGTAATGTTGTAACAATGCACAGGAGAAACAAAAAAAGATACATTAGGAAACGCCATTTGATATAACATTAGGCAACGGCGAGCATGAAATGCCTTACAGACAATCATAGCAGTTTTTATCTCAATACCACTTTCGTCAATGACTTTTCGAGAGAAAAACGCGTTATCGCGGGTGTGTCCTGATTTATCCTCACCAATAATTGCATTAGTTGGAACACCATTTTTTATGAGTACATCTGTAAAAAATTCACAATCGGAGTGATAATCACCATTATATATATCTGCCTTTGAACGAACGCCGTGCCATTTATCTGCCTTAACACTAATCCCGCCCGATGGAATCAGCCACTTTGAATATCCTTTTCGATACAGTTCAGCAGCATATTCCGGTTGTTCTGGATTTGACCCGCCTGGAAGAAAAATCGCATCTGCATTTTGGGGCTCGTCAGATACAAAAATGAATTCAGATATATCATCAATAATACGGTTCATTATTTTACCTCCGCAAATTCTGATTTGTTAGTAAGATAGTAGTTTAATTTTATCATAAATATAATTCAAAATCAATTATTAAAACTTTTAACAAGAAGCAAGAAGCAGTAAATATTTTAAAATGATAGCATTCTCTGCCGAAGCCTTATTTTACTTGTTTTAATTTAGTCCTGTAAGAACACTCGCACCAAAACCCGAAGGTCTTAACAGACTTTCGGGCTTTTATTTTTTCATGCATTCCACACACAAGGAGTTGAACCATCTGTAGTTTCAAACATAAATCGCAGACTGAGTTTGAAGCCACAGATGAAAGTTTCTTTTTCGCTGATGTCAGAGAATTCGGAGTCAGTTTCGTTAAACTTATCGAATATGCTTTCTGCAAACTGTTTAACGAGCCGAAAGAAATAATCATCCGCCTCTTCGTTTATATCGGCGAGATACGAATGTAGAGTATTATCCATTAACATAATGGTATAGACAACTTTGCGGTGATTTTTAAGATAATCTCTGTGCTCCTGTCTCGGCTGTCGCCTCGATCGTTGCTTCTGCCTTCGGCAGAGGTGTCCGCCGGACACCCGCACCCCATATTCCAATAGGGCGGGTATCATTTTCGGGCGGTAAAGTCAAATCGGGTATGAGGTAGTCTCCGATTTTTGTGTATGTGATTTCCATAAAGATAACCTCCTTGAATTTGGTAACCGGATTGTACCAATTTCAGGGAGGTTTGTTAATTGTACGATTTACTTTTTACCTTTTTGATTTTCATTCCGAAAATCGGGAATACCTCTAAAATGATGCTTATTCTCTGCGACTCGTCAATATCGTATATGGAAGACCATGTTCTTGCGTATAAAGCACCGCTGTACGGAAGACACACTGCACAAATTAAACGGAGAAAAGAGTTCAAAAAAATCAGTCTATTCTATATCTGATAATATGTTCCGTTTTTGGTATCGTTTTGTATCCGAAAACGCTTCTGTCATTTCAAAAGGTGCGGCATGGTTCAAAGAACTTGCCGAAAAGAAAGATAAAACAGTAATTGAATGCTGCAAATCTGATAAAGCGACCAAATAAAATGCTTGTGTTTTCCGCACAGTTTGTGTTACAATTCATACAATGAAACATCGGAAAGGACTTTTTTTGCATGAAAGCATGCATCATTCAGCCGTATTACTCTTTTGACCATACCAAACTTGAGGAATGCTTTGACGGCATGATGATATAACCATTCAGCCGGTGCCGGAATCCTGGTCAAAAGATGTTTGACGTAATACTTTCATGTGATTATCACAACAAGAGAAAAAACGTAAAATCACCTCCCTGAATTTAAAATCAAACTCAGGGAGGTTGTTCGTTATACGATGAAGTTATAATTTA
This sequence comes from Acutalibacteraceae bacterium, assembly GCA_045641485.1. GTDB lineage: Bacteria > Bacillota > Clostridia > Oscillospirales > Acutalibacteraceae > DTU089. The sequence goes on along the minus strand of JAZUHA010000248.1, from coordinate 571 downwards.
ATATGTTTGTATCTGCTCATAATCATTTGAGTAATGGCATCTTTTACGACAAATGCAAACATTAAAAATGAACACATATATTGTTCGTGCGGTTCTTAATAACCATGGTCAACGTGTACCCATTTTCCGTCACCTGATTTAACAAGTATCCACAACCAGTTATCATAAGTGTAATTTGTATTTAACGAACCGTCTCCGCCGTTTCGTGCAACATACATTGACGATACTAATACCATTACTTCCGCATCTTTTGTCTTGTAACTGTCTGCTTCTCTTTTGCAAATTTCGTCTCCTGCATAACCGACTTCCGTTAAAGTACAGCCTTTCCATTCTTCTTTTAATTCTTTTTGAATTGTATCAATGGCGGAATTGATTTCTTCCTGCGAATATATTTCCGATTCAACTTTTTTTATAACGGTTTCTATGGGCTTTTTTCCGCAACCCGCAAATGAAAAAACCGTTGTAATAAACAGTATAAGAGTTATTATCTTTTTCATATTTCCACTACCTTTTATTCTGATTTTCTTTTTACAAATTTTTGTTTACTTTATATTTTTATGGTATCACAATA
>JAZUHA010000247.1:0-5414 GCA_045641485.1 Acutalibacteraceae bacterium | reverse complement strand
GTATAACATTTTCGTATCCGTAATGCTGATGAAAGCCCTGCGAGCCGCAATCATACACTATATTATTCTCTACATTCCAACCGCGTGAGCCCTCATCAAGATATATACCCCAACCGCCGTAAGTTGTACAGTCGGGACCGGTGCGTACATCGTGAATAACATTGTTCTTAATTTCAGAATTAAGTTGAGTACCGAGTACATATATACCGCCCATATCGGAAAGAGAACCGTGACCGATATTATAAACAAGGTTATTGCTGATTATATTGTCATGGTTTACGGTGTCGGCAAATCCCCAGCACCAACCGCAGGAAATACCGGTATACAAACCATCGTGTATTTCGTTGTTTGTTACCGTAATATTATTTGCGTTTGTAATGAAAAGACCCGTTGCCTGACTTCTTGTTTTACCGTAATTCTGAATAAGGTTATCGGTAATTGTAATTTGTGTCGGTACTTTAGCGGCGTTTGAACCGTATGTTGAACCGCCTATCGCTATTGCGGAAGCGCCGATATTATTAAAGAAACAACCCGTTACCGAACAATCTGAAGTCGCCTCTGTATTACCGTTGCCCCAATTACCGAAGTTTACGGCAGAAGCGCCGATATTTGTAAATTCGCAGTTATTAAAATGAACACCACTTGCATTATAAACGGTTACAGCCGCTTTTGAGCCGCTTGCAGACTGATTATAATTTGAAGTATATACCCAATTCGTATTTTTGAATTTAATACCGTCAAATGTAATATTGTCTGCACCGTTAATATCTATCAAATTTTCAACGGTTGCTATATATATTTCCGTATCCTGTTTATTTTCACCGGGCTTCGGAAGATAATATATTTCCTTGTTCTGATAATCGGCGTACCATTCGCCTGCAAGATCAAGACCGCACTTGACATTTTCAAGATAATAAGGGTCACCGAATGCGGCTGTATTTGAAGAATACGGCTGACCGAAACTCGAATCAAATGTAATTTTACCGCTTGTACTGTCAAAAGAACTGATTACAAGAAGTTCTTCCGTCCAGAAGTGCATTAAGCGTATAAAACTGCGGTTTCCGTTAAAATCACAGTCCGCAAGAGCGGAAGTATCGCTCAATTTTGTAATAACAGCCTGATTTCTTGCGTAATACTGATTATCAGACATAGGGTCCGCACCGGCATCAAGATAGAAGTTGCCGGCATTCGGCATACGGGAGTTTTGAAGCGGTTCGGAATTACTGTAAAGTTTTACCTGATCAGGCATCTCTTCCATAGAATAAATCCAACAACCGACACCGTTAACAGCACCGTCTTTCCAGTTGCTTATTCTCTGAGCGCCTGTAAACACTACATTATCGCCCTCTGCTTTATATGTAATGTTTCCTGTACCGGAAGTATGAGAAAGAGTGGAATCAATATAATATGTACCGTTATTAAAATGCAAAGTTCCGGCGTTTGAGCCTAAAGTATCTTTTGCTTTTTTAACTGTCTTAAACGGTGAATTTATACTTCCGTCGTAACTGTCATTACCTTTTACGGCATCAACATAATAGTCCGATGCACCGGCGGCATTTACTGCTACGGCAAATGTACTCATCATCATAAGAACACTCAGTAAAAGCGAAAGTGTCCTTTTAAATGATTTTTTCATAATATTTATCCCCCTGAAATTTATTTATAAACATTATTTTGACGGTTCGAAATTATACGAAGATGATTCCATCGTGACTGACGGAAGATTAAAACCGGTTACATCACTGTATCTGTCTGAATACAGATTATATTTATTCAGTGAAAAATCAGTGTCGCCCTGACCGCACATAAGAACTGTACACCCTCTTTGTGAGCCTTCTTTTATAATTTTTGCGTATGCAAGGCAATCTATGCTGTAACCGTACGAAAGAATAACATCTTTATATTTAATCGAATAATTGTTTACATGGTCATGTCCGCAAAGAACCGCTTTTGTTGAGCCGAGTTCACAAACCGTTTCAATAAACTCATCATCATTTGAGGGGCAACAAACACCCTCGCCTTTATAACCGCCGAGATATTTTACATTTTCGGTATCGTTAAATCCGTTATTCTTGACTTCTTCCCAACCGTCTTTAAACTCAACCGACGGAATATGACAGAACACAAATGATTTTATATTTTTATTTTCTTTTTTTAGTTCCTGTATCTGCTGTTTATACCACTCAATCTGGTCTTCGTGAATATTGTCATAATTACCCTGTATGGCGGAAATTGCACTTTTAATAACACCACGGTCGGCATAATCGTTGGAATCTATCGAAATAAGGGCTGTTGTAAGTTTTCCTCTTGAATTTCTTACTTTAATCACATTATTACAAGCGCCGAATACATCTTCGGGACCGGCTGTAAAAACACAGTGCGGAAAACCGCTGTTTTCATAAAATGAAGAAATGTCCGCACGGTCAAAATATGAATACGCTTCGGTATCGTGGTTGCCGAACACAAGAGTCCAATAAACTCCGAGTTGTTCCATAAGTTCCGAAAAAACTTTTGCTCCGCTTTTATTATTAAACGAACCCGAAGCGTAAGGAATCGGATATGCTATATCACCCGTTGCAATTACCAAATCGGGCTTCTCGGCAGTTACAAGTTTTGCAACACACTCCAAAGCGACCTTATCTTTAGCGTAACTGAAGCAACCGCCGCCTATATGTATATCGGTAAGCTGAAGTACTTTAAGATCGTTATCGGTTGTAAATGTCCAAAAACCTTTTTCATCTTTTTGAGGCACAAGTTGATTTTCGATTTCAACCTTTTTATATTCTTTCGCCTGTTTTATAAGTCCTTTAACGGATAAAGAATTCAAAACGGCAACTACTCCGATAAAAACTGCTATAGCGACAAGAATGCAAATAAGTATAATCGGTTTTACTTTTTTATTCTTTTTCTTATCTTTTGTTTTAACCTGTTCGTCAGTAAGTTCATTGATTTTTTCAATAGTTTCAGACAATTTCTTTCACCTCCGAAACACTCACGGCACTTCTTTTCTTTTTAAGGTCGGAGCGCATCTGCGTTTTTGTTTTTTCATCAATTTTATAAAAGAACATCGGTATCATGGCAAGAGCAGTAGAAATACCGGGCATGGCGGTATATGCAAACATTACAATATTCTGCATTTTCGGCGTAACCGCAACGCCGTCTATATAACCGGAAATACCGATAAGAAGAATACCGACGGCAACTGCAAGTGCATTACTGATTTTAATTGACATACTTAAAATGGCAAAGCATATACCTTCCTTTCTTTTACCGGTTTTCCATTCGGTATAATCAACAATATCAGCCGTCATAATCTGCGGTAAAAAATTGTTGGGGGTAAGCATAAATGAAATGAAAATCTGAGTAATCCAAATGAACAATACAGCACCTATTCCCGAACGAATCGGCGAATCCGCCGGAGCAAACAGATATATGAAAAACGAAATGAGCGAAACCGTACCGCCGTATATTCCGAAAAATATAAATGTTTTTTTCTCACCGAGTTTTTTATTTATTGCAGGAACAAAAAGGACATAAATTGCACTGAAAACAGCACCGGTAATACCTATAAGCCATGTGGCGTTTGAGGTCGGGTCAAGTTCACCGCCGCCTGCAAGCAAATCGGAAAGAACCGGGAAATAGACCTTACCGACAAGCGCACCGCCTGTTTGTACAACTATACCGAGTGCCATGGTTCTTGCAAAACCGAGCATAAAAGTTAGGAATACTATAAGCATCATTTTATTTGTTTTAAGTTCGGTAAACATTTCTTTAAACGAAACCGTATCAGATGACGTACTTTTTACCTTTTCTTTATTACAGAAATAAATAAGCAGGTAAAGTGCAGTTCCGAATATGAGGAAAAACAGAGCCGTAACAAAATAGTACCTCTTATCCGGATATCCTTCGGGGTAAATTGCGGAAAGCACCATCATAACTATTGTTACTATAACACCTGCCGCACCGAGAGCTATACCTTTGGTTATATTTACAAGACCTGCGGCAAAATTTCTTTCCTCCGCATCCGGTGTTAAAAGTGAAAGCATACCTTGTGACGGAATATCGGCAAAACTCATAGCAATATTCCATAAAACCGTTGTAAATGTAATATAAGCATACATAAGCATTTTTGACTTAAACGGGATATATATGAAAATCACCGTTGTCATAACGGCAATGGGAACCGAACTGTACAGTATCCACGGTCTGATTTTACCGCCTTTAAAGTTACATTTATCAATTACCGCACCGATTACGGGGTCTGCAATACAGCTTAAAAGTTTTGCAACAAGAATAATCACGGCGGCGGCATAAAATATATTAGCATCAAAAGCCGAATACATCTTATTGTAAAACTCCATTTGAAAAGAGTTCATATACCCTATAAAAAGCTGAACCCCCATTATTCCTATTGCGTAAATCAGTGCCGATTTAACGGACAGTATTCTTGCCGGTTTTGCATTTTTAATCTTTTCGCCCATAAATACCACCTTATAATTTTTCTATTATAAATAGTAACACATTTTTTTTAATTTTACAACAAAATAACCGATAAAGTGTATTATTATTCTTATAAATATTTATATAAAAATTTGTTCATATCATCATATTGACAAAGATAAAAAATAACTGTAAAATTAACTAAAGATATTTTAATTTTTAGGAGAGAAGATTATGGCAAATTTTAAACCCTTTAAAGCGTTGCGGCCTCTTCCGAAATATGCAAAAGATGTTGCTGCACTTCCTTACGATGTTATGAACAGCGAAGAAGCACGGGAAATGGTACAGGGCAAGCCTTACTCATTTATTCATGTTGACAAAGCAGAAGTTGATTTACCTTCGGGAATTGATATTTACAGCCCCGAAGTTTACAGAAAAGCCGCCGAGAATATGAATAAACTCGAAAGTGACGGAATATGCGCTTCCGACGAAAAACCCATGTTTTATATATACCGCCAGATTATGAACGGCAGAGAACAGACAGGTCTCGTAGGTTGTGCATGTGTTGACGATTACATCAACAACAACATTAAAAAGCACGAACTTACAAGAGCAGACAAGGAAGCAGACCGTATAAGACACGTTGATACATGCGATGCAAACACAGGTCCCATATTCCTCTGCTACAAAGACAGCGACAAGGTTAATGAAATAACAGACAACATTAAAACAAATACTGATCCCGTTTATGACTTTGTGAGTGATGACGGTATTTCTCATACAGTCTGGATTGTTGACAATGATGATACGGTAAAAGAACTTTCCGCTCTTCTTGCAACTGTAGGTGACTATTATATCGCAGACGGTCATCACAGATGCGCTTCTGCGGTTAACGTTGCAAAAATGAGGCGTGAACAGTTCCCGAACTACACCGGAGACGAAGAATTGAACTTCTTCCTCGCCGTACTTTTCCC
>JAZUHA010000246.1:0-19071 GCA_045641485.1 Acutalibacteraceae bacterium | reverse complement strand
CGTATTGGACTTTTGTGCCACTCTGCGGACTCCTGCAAGTCGTGAGCCTGTAACGGCACCACCCGTAATGCCCTATGTATTGAGGGATTCTGCTCCGGTACGAGACTGCAAATTACGGATTTGTATCGCCTTACACCGACCGGCGACTCTCTTAAACTTACCGAAACCGCTTAATACCATCACTGCATTTTACGAAATAATTATACTTACAGACAATATCTATGTCAAGTACCGAAAAAAACTTTTATATTTTCACCAATGAAATCAAAAAACAAATCCCGTAATTTATGCAAGTTTCAACAAGTGTCAGTCGGCACCCTGTATTCTTCTGTACATATCCTGCATTTTTTTATCTATTGCGGCTATTTCATCTGCACAGCGGTACATTTCTTCATTTATACCCTCCGGCAGTTTTTCTTTATCGCCCTTATAACGCAGGTCGTGTTCAAGACTTGCCCAGAAATCCATGGCAACGGTTCTTATCTGTATTTCGGTTAATACATATTTCGTACTGTTGGAAAGATAAATCGGTATCCTTAAGTCAAGGTGAAGTGAGCGGTAGCCGTTAAAGTTCGGCGCTTTTATATAGTCCTGTCTTTTTACAAGTTCGATATCGGACTGTCTTAAAAGCATTTCTTCAACTCTGTAAACATCATCAATATAACAGCATACAACCCTTATTCCTGCTATATCGTTAATATTTCTTACCGCCGCTTCCACCGATACGGGAAGTCCTTTTTTAAGGAGTTTACCGATTATACTGTCGGTAGACTTCACACGGCTTTCTATATGATGTATCGGATTACGGGCATAAAGAACCTTGAATTCGTTATTAAGCACCTCTAACCTTGTGGTTAACTGCTTAACGGCGGAATCGTAAAGATGCTGCATTTTAAGGTAATCCTGATAATTTTTATAAAGCCGCTCGTCACCTTCTGTGAATTTTCGTTTTTCTATGGGACTTTGAAGCATTGTTTTTCACCCGTTATATTAAACTTCGTCTTCTTTTTCGTAAAGTTCACCGCGTAAATCAACATCGCGGAAACTTGTTCTGCCCTTTGCATCAAATACATATTTACCTAAATCTATTCTGGCAAAGTTATGGGGGCAAACTCTTTTGCCGTAAACAGGCAAACTGTTGTAAGACGGACCGTAAGCATAATTGAGGTAGCCTGTCGGGTCAACCGGTATAGGTGCTTTTGTATCTTCAAAATCAACATATACCATTTCTTCAAGACCCTCTTTGGGAAGAGGACCGTCTTTTAATTTTTTGCCTACGCTGTCTATTAAGAGAGTTGTTTTCTTATTGTGTCTGAACCACTTAACAACAAACTCGAATAATCCGTGATAAAAACCGAACGGGAAAATATTAAGTACGGGCAAAAGGATTTTCGTAAGACGGTAATGGAAATTTCTCCTCGGCTTATTATACCACTTTACAATAAGGCTGTCGTAAAGCACCGCAAGAAGCAGGCACTGTATTTTTCTCATAAACTTGTTCATACTTGTGTTGTCATAAACAAGTACATCAACAAATATTCCGTCGGGGAAAATATTTTTGCTTGAATATCTTGTCGAAAAATATGTACCGTTCAAACGGATTTTTTCTATTGTATAGTGGCTTCCGCTTCCGTTAAACGGCGAAGAAAACGACATGGTATCGGGAAGTTCCTTTTCACATACTTTTCTGAATTTTTCGTAATCGTCACGGAGCATACCTATATCAAGGTCATCATCCCACGGTATGGCTTTGCCTTCTCTTACCGCACCTAAAAGCGTACCGCCTGCAAGGAAATACTTGATATCGTGCTTTTTACAGATATCATCAATAACGGCAAGTATTTCAAATTCAAGATTCTGTATTTTTTTGATTTTACCGCAGTAAAAATCTGTATTCTCGGTACAGTTATATTCTCTGCCCGTAACAAAACTGTCAAAATGCTTTAAGCCTATGGCAAATGTAGAACTTTTTCTTAATTTATAAAGAGGCAGAGCTTTAATTACTATACTGTTCAAACGGCAGTATTCTTCTTTTTGTGACGGTGAAATCGTTTTATTAAACGAATATTCATCTTTTGTGAATGAAAACAGTATTTCTTTTATTGCGGCAGAAGTCATAGTCTGACCGTTAGAATTATACTCGTGACCTTTAACTCCGCTGAAAAATGTTACGACTGTATCAAAAACGGCTTCTCTTACATAACTTATCGTCGTAACCGTTTTAACATCCGCATCACCTACGGTTATTCCTTTGGCATCGAAACTCGATTTTACCGTATTTTCAATATCTACAGACGGAGTATGATATCTGTCCGGAGCAAAAACATTATCAAATCTTACTATTGTAACATCGGTATCATTTTCACGAACTTCCGCACGGCACACTTTAACAAGTTCCTTAAAATACTCAATTTCCGGAGTCTGCCCGCATACCTTTTCAAAATAAAAATCAAGTTCTCTTTCGGAAACTGCCGTAACTTCATCGGGAAAACACGGTATTTCGGGTAAAAGTATATTAACACTGCACCTTGCACCGCTTTTTCTTGCAAGAAGCAACGCTTTTTTAAGTTTTGCCAGTGTCTTTTCTTTTTCCGAAAGACCGCCTATGCAATCGGCAAAAAACATAATGCCGCTCGTGTTGACATCACAGTCAGAAGATACTTTTTCACATTCCGTAACCTCAAGAAGACCGTTTCTGTATTCGCCGTCGCTGCCGTCCGAGAGATAAAGCACTTTATCAAAAACTGGTTGTTTTATGATATTTGCAAAAACGGCATAAAGAACATAATCGCATAAAAAACTGCCGTCACCCGCAAAGCAGACTGTTTTTCCGTATTTCTTTTTTGATTTTTTATTAACTCTTTTAAAAATCGGTTCAACCTTTTGGGCAGACATAGCAAATTCGTCTGCAACAACAGGATTTGAAAAATCTAAAGTCATATCAAGCCCTCACAATAAAATAACATAAATCATACCGCTGTTTATTCTTTTACCTTTTTTACAAACAAAGATTTGATTTTCCCGGGATTTTTCCTGTTATGTTTTTGTATTGATTTAATAATAACAAGAGAAATCAGAGAAACAACAACCGTATAAACTATATAAACAAGAACGGTAAATTTTACAGACCAATCCGGTTTGTTACGAGAATACCACATAATCACAACACGGTGATTAAGATAAATCGCCAGCGAAAAATCACCGAGGAATTTACTCAAGGCAGGCGGAATGATATTCGATATCCCCGTCTTTTTTGAAAATACAACCGTAACGAGGATAAACAGTATGAATACAAGTGCATACATAAGGTTTTCGCTTTGCTCGTGTGAGTAACCGCTGTACATAAGTTCAAACGATGCACCAAGCAAAAGAAGTTCAAAAACAATAAGCAATGTTCTTCCCAATACCGTAAGTTCTGTTTTTAAATCATTTATTTTTTCACAAATTCCGTAACTTATACAACCGAGACAAAGTCCGGCGGTACTCCTTAATATACCGACATTTATAAATCCTATCCATTTATTCGCCATATTAAGCGATGTATAATTTCTGAAAAGATAAGCATAAATCAAAAGAACCGCAACCGGAGAAAAAATCCATATAAATTTCTTTTTGAATTTAACAAGAAGCGGAAACAGAACAATCATTGTTAAAATCATTGCGGATATATACCATGTAGGCCCGTTAAGATATGAAAACGAACTTACGCCCGACATTTTAAACATAAAAATTTCGGGATATGTAAGCGACAGTTTTATAAGAATTTCCTTAAAAGGAAGCCCCGAAAAGCAATAACGGGTAATAAATGCAATAATAAACGCCGGAATTATATACGGGTAAAGCGTAAGTATCTTCTTTTTTATAAAAGTATAAGTGCTTTCACCCAAATCCCTGCCGTAATACTTTCCTGCCGAAGCAGCCATAAGATAACCCGAAACCATAAAGAAAAATTCCGTTGCTATAAATCCGAGACCGAAAAACCTTTCTTCCGAAAAGCCGAATTTATTTGCGTGAAAAACTATTACGGCAACCGCAAATACAAAACGCAAAACATCTATTTCGGCATTATATTTTGAATTAACCGTCTTACTCATTTTTTCACCTTTTTACCGTGGGATTTATCCAGAATTTAGGCATATCTCCCTCTAAATACTTCTGACAGGCTTTCATCATCATAGCGGGACTGTCGCTGTAAGAGTTAATTGTGTCGCCGCCTCTGTGGTTTGTGAGTGTACAGTTATCAAGCCCCAAAAGAGGATTGTCGGGGTCTACGGGTTCTTTATCAAAAACATCTACCGCCGCACCCGTAATCTCTCCTGTTTTAAGCGCCTCTGCAAGTGCTTTGTAATCAACCATATACGACCTTGCGGTATTGATGAAATACGCCGTATTTTTCATCATTTTAAATTCTTTTTCACCGAGAAGTATGGCTTTTCTGCTTAAGCGTGCGTGAAGTGAAACAATATCGGAATTTTCAAGAAGCTGTTCGAGCGGAACGAACTTTGCTATATTTTTATTTATATCATCGTAGTTGCCGAACGGATCCGTAATGAGAAATCTGCAACCGAAAGCCTTTAATTTTTCATATACAAGTTTTGCAACTGAACCGAAACCGATAAGACCTATTGTCATATCGCTCATCTCGTGAATTGTCGTAACGGTATTCGGATATTTTTCACGCCACTCGCCGTTTTGAATTGCCATTGCGGAACGAGTGATATTTCTTGTTTCGTTCAAAATAAGACCTACCGTAAATTCCGCAACCGCATTTGCATTATGGCTCGGATTAAGAAGAACGCCTATATTTCTTTTTGTACATTCGTCAACGTCAATATTCTCGTGACCGCCGCGGTTACAAAGCACAAGTTTGAGTTTTTTTGCTCTTTCAAGTAAAGTTTTTGTAATCGGGCAAAGGTGACACATAATTACATCGGCATCTTCGACGGCTTCAAGAAGTCCTTCCGGAAGAGTAAGCGTTTCAAAACCGCCCGTCTCGATAATCTTAACGATATTTCTCATTTCCGAACGGGATTGAAGCCCGAAATAGAAATACTCAATATCCGAAAACTGAAGATAACTGTAAGATTCTATTCCCTTTTTCATCATATCGGGCGTAATAAAATTATCGCCTATAGCAACACATTTCATAAATATTTCCTCCTTATTTTTTATCCGGATTTTCTTCGTCTTTAAGAAGCAATTCGGCAAGAACCATATCAAATTCCGTTGTTATTTTAAAATTCATTCTGTCACCGGGTACAATACCTACTCTTTTGCCTTTTTCAAGATACATTCTGCCGGCTTCCATATATGAATCCGTTTCTTCCCGGGTAAGAGTCTCCTGCAATTCCTTAAACTGCTTTATTCTGAAAGTCTGCGGTCCCTGGTCGCAAAATACCGTAGAACGCTCCGGAACATAAGAACTTTCGTTACCGTTTTTTGCAATAAGAACGGTATCAATAGTCGGGAGTGATGTTGTTACCATATCAAACTCCTCAACACTTTCAAAATTTTCTTTTATTATTTTCTCGGTGAAAAACGGTCTTGCGCAGTCATGAATACACAACGCATCTTTTTCGCCGGGAGTACCGCCCAAATCGTCTATGCAGGCATTTACAATGTTTACCATAGACAAAAATCTGGTTGCACCGCCCGTAATAATTATTATTCTTTCTGTATCAACACCGTATTCATTAAGTATATTCCTGCAGTAATCCATCCACTGCGGATTCATGGCAAGAATAATTTTATCTATTTCGGGTGACGCCAAAAAAGTTCTTAATGTTCTTACTATAATCGGCACTTTATTTATAAGCAAAAACTGTTTCGGCACTTTGCTTTCCATTCTTGAGCCGATACCGCCTGCAAGTACACCTGCATAATTCATATTCATCTACTCCCGTGAATAAATTATTATAATACGGTGTGGATTATATACCAAATATCGACTAAAGTCAATCAATAACACAGTAATAATCGGTATCCCAAGCGGGAATATACGGGTGATGCCTTAAATATATCTTATATTTTCCCGAAATACCGTTTATTATAATCGGGATTTTAAAAATATCCTCGTTTTTATGGTAGGCGGCAATATTCAGTTTCGGAGTGCATTTTTCAAGTAGTTCCGTTCCGCCCGTAAGTATTTCAAGTTCTTCTCCCTCGGCATCAATTTTGATATATGTGGGAGTTTCGTCGTCACAAAGTGAACCGAGACAGAGCGCTTCTCTTATTTCACCTGCACCTATACTCGACTGTCTGCCGGCGGCAGATGAAAACAATACATTTTTATCGGTGTCTGTAACGGGCATATTCACAAGTTTTGTATTATTGAGTTTTTCGCAAAATTTCCGCAGTTTAATAAATGTTTTTTTATCCGGTTCTGCGGCAATTATGCTTTTATATTTTCTGTTTGTATTTTTTAAAAACTTTTCTATTGTATCTCCCCTGTATGCACCTATATCAACATAAGTTTCGTTATCGTTAAACTTAATAATATTTTCAAAAACTTCGTTTTCTTCCGTTTCACAGGAAAACAAATAATCAAGTTTTCCGCTGTACTGAAAATTTATGTAAGACGAAAAAACAGACTTTGATTTTTCGTCAGCCAAAACAGAATAAGCCTTATTTATTTCATCAATATGTTTTTGCAGATATTGTTCATTAAAAATCTCGTTACCCTTAACGGGAACACACGGCACAAGAGTTTTGTGTTTTTCGGAAATCATTTTTATGTTGCCGATAACTTCCGGTAAAGATGAGCCGAATGCTACCGCCACAATAAAATCGCCTGCAGTTTCTTCAAAAAAGGATAACGGCTGAACTTTATAACCTCTGAAATATCTCTCACGCACAAAACCGCTGCTTGCCGTAACTCCGTACGGCTTTATACCGTAATCCGAAAAAGCGTCAAAAACCTTATCGGCGCCGTTTCCCGTGCCGTAAACAACAATCGGTTTTTTCGTATTTTTAAGTTTTGTCCATACCGAATCTTTTTCAATTTCAAATAACATAAAAGCCTCTTTACATATTCCCGTAAAAATCGTATAATTTTCACGGTGATTAAAATGATAAAATTAAACAGTAACGATATTTTACTTTTTCAGGGCGATTCAATTACCCACGGCGGCAGAGTTTACAGCGAGTGGGATATGAATCACATTATGGGACACGGCTATCAGTCTGTACTCGCCTCAAAAATAGGGCTTGAAAATATAAATACACGCCCCGAAATAATAAACAGAGGCGTAAGCGGAGATACCTCGCTTGCACTTTTAAACCGTTGGGACGAAGACTGCATAAACCTTAAGCCGACAATATTGAGTATCCTTGTGGGTATAAATGATGCTTTTGCAAAAATGCAGGGCAACGAAAAATTCACACCCGAACTTTTTTATGATAATTATAAACAACTCATTGAAAAAACGCTTGTTTCTTTACCGAATGTTAAACTCATTATCGGAGAGCCGTTTCATTTTACCTGCACAGATGAAAATTCCGATAACGAAAAACTTGAATACGAAAAGAAATTTACGGAAATTTCTTTTGACTATGCAGAAAAAGCAAAACTTATCGCAAAAGAATATAACGCTCTGTTCATAGAATACAGATGCGAATTTTTAAAATATCTCGATACGGTTCCCTTAAAACATCTTGTCTGGGACGGCGTTCACCCCACTTATGTCGGTCATCAGATTTTGGCTGATAAATGGTACGGCGAAGTTGATAAGTATTTAAACAAACATCGTTCCGTCTGCAAGTTCTTTTGAAACAAAAGGAAAATAATAAAACGGGACCGTGAGAAGTTTTTTATCTTTATCGTACCCGTAATTATTTTTTGAAACTTTAACGGCAAATTCAAACTTATTATGATTTGAAAACTTTTCAAGTGAATTAAGTGTACCTTTTCCTTTTTTTACGTCTATGGGGTAAAGTTTGTTATCCGATTCAACAATAAATTCAAACTCCGCACTTGATTTCCCTCTCCAATAAAAAAGTTTATTTGACTTTGCAACAAGTTCATTTGCCGCAAAATTTTCAAAGAAAACACCGGAAAGAGTGTTTTCTCTTTCACTCGAAATAAACGAAGCGGCATTTATTCCGCTTTGATACGAAAACATTCCCATATCACCGAGAAAAAGGCGGAAATTACTGTCACCGTCCTGTATAAGCGGCATTGTAATATGCTCTTTAAGTTGATAAGATTGGTTTATTATATGTGCCATGGTAAGCCATTGAATTGAAGTGGCATAGTCTCTTGTTTTACTGTTTTCGGCAATAAGTCCGGGAGAAAAATTTTTTCTCTCCCTGTTCAATTCCCTGTAAATATTCTGAAATAATGCACGGGAACGAAGAAGCGCTTCTCTGCTCGCCTGATACAGTTCCGTATCCGAAAGATAATTATCATAAAGTTCCTTAAGAATCTCTCTTGATTCAAGCAAATTTCCGGTGTCTTTATATACCTCAACCGCTTCGGGCATACCTCCGACAAGCAGATATTTATATACCTGTTCAATAGCCAGTTCGTGAATTCCCTTATCGAGCGGCTTTTTATTTTTATAACCTTCTTTTACCTTTTCATAAAGTTTTTTATTGATGTTCATCAAAAACTCATCAAATGTCATAGGGTAAACCGTCAACTGATTTATTTTTCCTACGGGGAAAAGAAATTTATCATTCCCGCCCATACCCCTCTTATGGGTTTCCCGTTGTATTTTTATTCTGACCATAGAGCCGGTAGCAATTACCGGTATATGCCTGAAATCCTGACAGAAGTATTTAAGCGAAGATATTATATTGGGACATTCCTGTGCTTCGTCAAAAATCAACAAGGTGTTTTCGTCAATTTCTTTACCGAAAAAAACGGAGATATATTCAATTATTTTTTCGGCATTCGCAGTGCCGAAACAAAATTCACGAATTTCATCTTCTTTTTTGAAATCAACATAAATATATTTATTTTTATAATATTTTTCAGCAAACATATCTCTCACAAGATATGTTTTACCTACCTGACGGGCACCCCAGACAATAAGCGGTTTTTTATTCTTGTTGTTATACCAATCAACAAGCATTCCCAGTGCATTTCGCTCCATGTATATATCCTCCTAAATAACCCATAATAAACTTTTGTCTTAATTTTTATACCATAAAACTCTCTTGATTTCAAGACATTTATATATTATTTGCACTTTTTCACACATTATTTTGCGCATTAATTGCACCTTTTTGCGTATTATTTAGTATATTATTTACACCTTTTCGATTTATTTTTCTTAATTATTTGCACATTTTGACCTGATTCACGATTTTCGGTAATAAAGCAAAACACCTCCACACCACGGACTGCTCCGATTTTGTGCAGAGGTTGTTTTTCATTTCAAAGACAATTATTTATCAAAAACAAACAAATTTTGTATTCTTTGCCGCCATATAACCGTTTATAAGCAGATGACTGCCTGTTATTCCGTCAAGATTATTCTGTGTTATTTCACAAAGACGGCAGAAACCGGCATCACCGTCAAACAACGATATAACCACCGTATATGCGGCTTCGCCGTAGCCCTGAATCTGCGCCAAACCTATAAGAAGCGATGCTCCGCAGTAAGTTACGGTTATTGTTTTTTTCGCTTCATCTTTTTCGGCACTTACAAAACCGCCCATAGCGAGAGAAGAAATATCACCGTTGATTTCTCCGAATCTCGTATTCATCTCTTCAACGGTATCAAAAGTTTCCGTCTTTGTTTTCATTTCGTAAAGCGATGCTTTGTCGGGGAAATTTTCGGAGAAAATACTGTCATACTCGGCTTTTGCTTCAACCGGCATACAGGTATAATCATCTCTGCCTTTAAGTTCTGCTATACCGTTTTTGATTACTTCGCTTTCGGCAATATTCACGCTTATATCAGTGCCGTAACGGAACATTTTTTCTTTACCGAACGGAAGCGGATTTGAATAGTAATCGTTTTTATCAAAAATATTGAATATTGTTTTGTATGTCGGTGCATTTACATCTGTTGTGAACACCATTGTGTTGAATGTATAAGTGTATGACTTTATGTTTTCGTCATCTTCAAACTTTGCACCGATAACATTTGCAAGAGAAGCACCTCTTGAATGACCTGTAGTAAATGCCGTATTTCGGCGTTCGGGGTCATCGTGTTCGTTTATATAATCGGAAATAAATTCCATAGCTCTGTTTGAAGCAATATCTATACCCTTGAAGTTGTTTTTATTTATCCATTCTGAGTGGGTGCCGGTAAGAAGTGTATAATTATCGGTATTACAACCGATATCATAACTGCTTAACCTTTCACCTGCCGAGAAACAGCCTCTTAAAACAAATATAAATGAATCGTATTTTTCGTCAACATCTTTATATGCCATAAGCATTGTTACGCTGTCGTTGCTGTCTCCGGCATAAGTTTTCTGTTTAAACGACTCTATATATTTAACATCGGTATATCCGAGTTTTTCGAGTAAAGCGGTTGCCGTATAATCGGCTTCCTCGCCGTTGATGAGAACTCTGTTCTGCGTATTCTTTGCCACATCTTTGGAACGGAAATAAACATCATCGCAAAGAATTGCGGAAAAAGAAGCAAGTGCACTGTTGTAAATTCTGTTGTCTGCTTTTGTAATCCATTTTGTATCAAATTCCAAATCGACAGAAACATCATCATCGTTGTTTCCTGCGAAAATTGCTCCCTCAACCGTTACCGGAACCGTCTGAGCCGGTTTTGTGAAAAAACAGTTAACCAGCATAACAACTGCAAAAATAAGTGAAAGAATTTTAAAAAGATGTAACATATTACCCTCCGATAAATTTTATTTTAATTATTCCGTTATTTCCTTTGAAGTTCTTAACGGGTCATTTTTTCTGTATTCGTTAAGTTCTTCTAAAATTTCTTCACGGTGTTTACCCGTAAAGTTATCAAACAGGAATGTAACTGCCGAAAGCACATTACCTATAAGTCCGCAAAGAGTAACCATAAGGAAAATGCCGTGAAGTGTCTTGTCAGTCTGAACTATCTTTACATTGGAATTCGGGTCACCCTCTTTATATTTAATAGCCATAAACAACCCGTTATAAAGATTTGTTTTTGCAAGTTTAACTATTTTGGAAGTTATGTTTTCCGTTGCGACCAAAATACCGTCGCTTCTTACAGCAGAACCGAAATGTTTATAACCGTACCATTCCATATAGTCTGTGGAATCCGCCGTAATTATTTTTCTTGCGGCAGCCTGTGCGGAGTTCGGCATACCGGCAAGACCTATAAGAATACCGATAATCCACTTTTTCTTTCGTATTCCCTTTACGCTGAAGCCGATATTAAACAGCGACATTATAACATACATTAAACCTGTATATGCATAGCCGCCGGCAACAATATTTCTTGCGGACATTTTTGTGCCGACAAACGGAACGGAAAAAAGTCCGGCATAAGAAAGTCCGCCGCTTACGGCATCTATAACCGCTTTCATTCCGTAGAAATCGAAAACATCTTTATAGAGGTAGTTAAGCGTATCGTAAGTAACCTTGCGTATGGTATCGAAAATAAGCGAAAGTTGAAGCACGATAAACGGGCGGTTGTGGAAAATTGCGCTTATCGTATCTTTATTCCACTGAATTTTTACTTCATCTTTCTTTTCTCTGCCTGCCAATGTATCAAGCGCCATATCGGCTTTCTGCCTTACCGTGAGGTAAGGCATATACATAGCGGTAACACCGAGAATACAGAACACAAGTGCTATAAAGAAGTACAGCCACTGCTGACGGCTCTTGTCATCGGTTGTGCCTACAATAATCGGAATAATCCAACCGGGAAGCATTGAACCGAGCGTTGAAGCAAGAGAAACAAAGGTAAAGAAATTTTTTCTGTCTTTCGGGTCATCGCACATACGAAGTCCCAAAGCAGACATTGCTATATCGTAAAATGTATCTACAACGGAAAAAGCAAGTCCGAAAAACAGTGCCCAGATAAAGTTATACAGAGCATTTCCGGACGGCACTATAAACAACATCATAGAAGTAATTGCAAACGGAATGGGGGTTACGAAAAGTGCTGTGCTTAAATGACTTTTTTTCTTTTTAGACGGTGAATCGTAAATTGTACCCGCAACCGGCGGAATAATAAAACTTAAAATATCGGCAATATTATCCTTAACTATCATTCTGCTGCTTTTAATTCCGAGAAAGTCACGGCAGAAAACATCACCGTATGTACTTGTACTGTCCTGCCCCATACAGTTACCGAAAATACCGGCACCGTAACCGAGCTGTTCTTTCATTGTAAGCGATTTATTTGAAATAAAGGTATTTTTGAATTTTGTCAGCTTTTCGCCCATATATTCATCTCCCCGTTATTTTCTTGAACTGTCGAATTTTTGTTGAGTCGGTCCCATATTGGCGGCGCCCGTATATATAACATCTTCGGGGCGGGGGTAATATTCAGGTATACTCAAATCCCTTTGATAAAGTCTTATATGTTCGCCTTCGGGAGTGAGTCTTACAACATCGCACCCGCGCCAGAAAACGGTATATTCCGTTCCTCTTACAATTTCTTTTTTCTCGGCAGTTTCTATTTTAAATATAAGTTCAAGTATATCCCCGTTCTTTACAGAGGTAAAAATAATTCCGTCTTTTGTTTCGGATTTTATTTTTTCGCCGTTAAGATAAAGAGCGTAATCCTCACCGAGCCAGCCGTATATTCTGAAACCTGCTTTACAGTCTTTTTTTGCAGTCAACGACACTTCCCCCTCATTCGGGATATAAGACTTCATAACAAGTTCGTCTGTTTCTCTGTCACACGGAACATTTACGGTGAAAATGCCGTTTTCATCGGTAATACAGTTATCCCGGACACATTTTAAAGCCGTGGGAGCAGTTCCCACACAGCAACCGGCTATCGAGCGGAAGCGCATAAGAGATATTGAGCCGGGCTCACTGCCGCCTGTAAAACCTCCGACCATTCTTTTATCAATATCACGGTATGTAATGCCGTTACCGTCGGGAAGCGAATTATCAACGGTAACATAACCCGTATATTTAACCTGATTTTCCATAAGCTGATTGCGTGAAAAAAGGTTAAAATCATTCCAGTATTCGGGGTATCCGCAGGTAACAAGTTCACGGGCGCAGATAATCATATCACGAATACAGCATGTTTCGCTGTGTTCTTCTTCCATAGGATGCCACTGTGCATACTCCGGAACCCAGCCGAAGTCCGACGAAAGAGAACGGATATAATCGTAAATTGCCTTGCCTTTTAATATGTATTCTTCGTTTTCGGTTACTCTGCCGAGGTATATAAGCCCGTAAGAGAACCACGCCGCAGAATGAATATGACCGAAAAACTCCATTTTATAGTTAAAGTATCTTGCCGGTCCCAAAACAAAATTGGCTAACCCCTGTGCAAGGTCTAAAGCGACCTCGTCTTTTTTAAGTTCATATCTTTTAACGAGTGCCGGAAGCATCAGTGCATTTCTTATGGACTGCTCACCTCTGCCCGTGTGCCTTGTAAGGTCAAAACCGCCGTCTTTTAAATAAACATCATTCGGAAATTCATAAATCGGTTTTTCCTCATAAAAGTCTCCCGACCAGAATGTACGGACTTTTCTTTCTATGACAAGAGAACGCATACCTCTTATGAGTTCCGATGCTCTTTTTTCGTTTTCTTCGTCATCAGGGTATTCCTCGGTTATTTTGTTGAGTCCCGGAAGAATGTACCCCATTTCGTGAAATGAAGCGTGAACGGTATGAGTCCACGGGTATTTCTCACAAAAGCGAAGCCCGTGCTCCCCCCAGGATTTCATAAGATGGCGTCTTAACGACTGTTTTACATCGTCACCGTCGGTTGTGCCGAGCATTTCCATAGCACAGCAAAGCCCCTCGTACCACGAGCCGACAAGTTCCGCATCATCAACACGGCAATGAGCCGCTTCTGCCGGCTTTTTATTCGGCAGTAAAAGCCAATACGGAAGATTGTCGTTATTTTCATCTACCATATTCGTAATATAGTGGTGAACAAGTTCCGCACTTTTTTTAAGTTCAAACTGTTTATACATAAATTACCTCAAGCAATTAATAATTTTGAAAATCTTTCAATAAATTCCGTTATAAGTCTGATTATTTTTGCCAAAACTCCGAGAACGGGTGAAACTTCCTGAGATGAAGCAAAATTAAAACTTACATTTATATCGGCAGGTTCACTGCAATCATCTGTTAAGCCCCCTGCTATCGTATAGAATAAAGCCTTTACGACAATTCCCGCCACATCATCGGCATAATTAAGACCCGCGGCAGAGGTAACAAGTTCGTTATTCACATCAAAACCCGCTATTGCATTTATAAATTCGGCATAATCGCCTTTTGTTGTTTCGGCAATAATATTCGTTACGGCGGCTTTTAATATAAGAAGCAATAAATCTGCATCTTTTTCGTTACCTGCGGCATCTTCATCACCGTGATAAAAGCCGTACATAATTTCAGAAGCAACCTGATAAGGCTTTACATAATCGCTTTCGGGGATTTTATAACCGCCTTTTTCGGCAATTTTCTCTATACTTTCGTTTTCGCCGTCAGAGTAAATATCAAGCGTAAGCGAAGCACCGATTTTTTTCATTATGCCGTCAAGAATTTCGTATTCTTTTGTACCCTCATCAATTTTAAGAAGTCTTGAAACTTTGTATGCGGAGCCTATATATCTGTTTATCCACTTGCAGGTACCGGCTTCAAAATATTCTGCGGCATATCCCGGAAAATCGGTTTTTATTCTTTCAATCTGCGCTTCGGAAAAGCCTTCCGGAAGATACTTTGTATCCACGGAAGTAACGTATTTACTTACTATATCCGCATTAAAGCCGTTAAGAGTAACTTCTCTGCAAGCATTGGGAGACACAATAAGAGAGCCTGTCTGAACATCATAAACCGTGTTTCCGCTTTTTGTTGATGCGGAAGAAATATCATTTGCGTGAATATGTCCGGTAAATACAAGATTTATTCCGTTATCCGCAAAAAACTCCGCATATTTTTCATAACCGGAAAACATCGGCTGAACTTCAAAATGAGGCAAAATACTGTGGTGCATCATGGCAATCAGCGTTTTTCCGTCTTCTTTTGCTTTTACGGTCTGTTCTTTTATCCAGTTAAAAACATTTTCGGTAATCTGCCCGTCATCTTTACCGTAAATGCAGGAATCTATGGCAAGAAGTCTGTATTTTGCGTTAAGGTCGGCACTGTAAGAAGCGGAAGTCGGTTCCGTGCTTAAAGCCTTGTCGTAACCGAAGTCTTTATATATATCCTTAAATTCGTCAACGCTTATGTATTTATCGAAATCGCCGTCATCACAATCGTGGTTGCCGTTAATAACAAAAATCGACTTGCCTGATTTTCTTTCCGCTTCTTTTAAAATCTCGGCGAACTTTAAATGAGAATTTCTTTTACCGCAGGTAACGTCACCGGCGATTAAAAGATATTCACTGTCGCTGTTGATAAAACCGTCAAGCATTGCTCTTAAAATCGCTTCCGATTCACAGTTCATCTGTCCCTGGGTGGAACAGTAGAAAAATGTTTCTCTGTTCTGCATACCTTCGCAAAACGGGATATCGTCGTCGGCACTGCCCATATCGGCTAAATCCTCACTGCACTGATAATGCGTATCCGCAGAAACCGTGATTTTGAGTGAATCGTCCGAAGCGTAAGCAAGAACGGAAAATGCGGTGAAAACCATACAAATACCGATTACCGCCGAAATAATTTTTTTCATAAAATTACCTCCGATTTATTTTGAATTTTCATCATTTATTTGTTTTTCAAGTTCGTCTCTTTGCCGTTTTTTCTCTTTATATTCTTTAACAATTCTTTTGATTTCTTCGTTTTCCGCTTTTTCTATTTCCTCTTTCAATGCTTTCTTCTCGTCTTTGCCTTTTTTAAGAGTTATCACAAGTACGGTAACAGACGCCGCAAGAAGTACCGAAAGAACAACGATATATACCGTTTTTCCTACGGTTTTTCCTTTTTCGTCTTCAAATTTGTCACCGCCGTCTTTAAACTGTATGTCCGTATAACGTTCATTCGGGTCAATAGGCAGCACAAATCCGTCCTCGGCAAACGAGCAAATATGAAAACACGAAAAAGCAAGTACAAAAGAAACAACAACCGATAACAGTTTTTTCATTATAAATTCACCGTCTTATTAAGCTTTAATAAACAATATTGATGAAGCAAGTAAAACCTGCCCCCAAAAATATGTTATTATGTTGAATATTTTAAGCGGATAATTTTTATTTTTCCCGCCGAAAAGAATAAATGCAAGAGAGCCGTCGGACAAAAGGAAGAAAAATGCACCTATAACTAATGTAAGAAGTGCAAATATTCCGTTTTCGGCACCCGATTTGTATATTCCGATACCGAGAGCGGCGGCTTTTGTAAACATCGTAACAATAATGAGTGTATAAAGAATTACGGCATATTTTAAAAATGATGGGTTAAACTGCAATTTGCCGACAAATTTCCCGAGAATTACACATACCGCAAATACCGATACGATAAAAATAACTTCGGTTTTGTTAAACTGAAAATATCCCGGTATAATGCTCGGCAAAGCGGAAATAAACGCTTTGCAGTATACAATGTGACCGAGCATAAAACTCGTAAGACCCGCAACAAAATATGCGGTAGTGGGCTTTGCGTGAAGAAAATAGTCACCTATCCAGCCGAAGCCGAGACCTATGAGCATAGTCACGGCAAACTGCGAAAAGTTATCGGAAATAAATGCACAAAGAAGCCCTGCAGAAAAGAACATACACGAGCAGACCATTTTCATACAAAGCGATTTGAAGCATTTAACAGGCCACAAAGCCTTTAAATACAAAGGTGTAAAAATTGCTTCAATAATAAGACACAGAACGAAAAGCACCTTTAAAAGCATAAATAACCTCCCGTAGAAATCATCACTTAATTTTATCACAGATTTGCGGGAAATAAAAGCGGAGTATTTAACAATAAATTTTACTTTATGTTATGCAGATTTTTTTAAAAATCAACATCCGCATAAACGGGATAGTGGTCAGACGGCAAAAGCCCGTCAATTTTATCACGGATAACGCTGAATTTTTTTACTTTTACATCGCCCTTGCAAAATACATAGTCAATAACACTGCCCATACCGGGTTTCAGGAAAGCGTGATATGTAATATCCTTATCGGTTTCCGGGGATTTTTCACGGCAGTCGTCAAAACCGTTCTGTATAACCGCCTTATACGGTGCGCTGTCGGGAGTTACATTGAAGTCTCCCGTAAAAAATGCCGGAAAACCTTTACAGATTTCGTTTGCTTTTTTTGTAACAAGTTCGGCACCTTTCTGCATAGCTGTCTGCCCTTTATGGTCAAGGTGGGTATTAAAATGAACAAACTCTTTACCTGTTTTTTTATCTTTTAACTTTGCATAAGTGCAAACACGGTAACAGGCGGCATCCCAGCCCATTGAGGGCTTGTCGGGAGTTTCCGAAAGCCAGAATGTACCGCTGTCAAGAAGTTGATATTTATCTTTTTTATAAAAGACGGCGGAAAACTCGCCTTTTCTTTTTCCGTTTTCTCTGCCTACTCCCACATATTTGTAGTAAGGCAACGAAGCGCACAAAGCCCTCATCCAATCGGGAGTAGCCTCCTGCACACCGAATGTATCGGGAAGATATTTTGTAATTATCCTCGTAACAAGCGGTATTCTTATTTCCCAGGTATGTTCGTCATCGCCGTAGCAAAGTACATTAAAACTCATAATTCTCATAAATAATCCTCCTATTTTAAAAATTCAATATTAAAAAGCCCAATTACCTTTCTCGAAAATTTTATATGCCTTGCCGTTTTTAAAGCCGGTTATTTCCATATCGTCGGCACCTATCATAAAATCAACGTGAATCATACTGTCGTTAACGCCGAGAGCCTGACATTCCTCAAGCGTTTTATTTTCAAAACCGTCTATCGTGTCGCAAAAGCCTCTGCCGAGTGCAATATGGCAACTTGCATTTTCATCAAAAAGAGTATTGTAAAAAAGTATTCCCGTATCGGCAATAGGGCTTTTTTGCGGTATGAGCGCAACTTCACCGAGGAATTTTGCGCCCTCGTCTGTAGTGAGCATTTTGTCAAGTAAATCCCCGCCCTTTTCGGCTTCCCATTCATACGCTTTGCCGTCTTTAAAGGTTATCGAGAAATTTTCTATTAACTGTCCCTGATAAGAAAGAGGTTTTGTTGCAACGACTTTACCCTCTGCAAAGCCTTTTTTCGGAGAGATAAAAACTTCCTCCGACGGCAAATTCGGGTTAAAGAAATTACCGCCTAAAGTAAATTCACCGCCGCCGCACCATTTACCCTCCGGTATAATCGAAACTTTAAAATCCGTACCGTTTTCGCTTTTATATGTGAGGTAATCAAACTTCTTTTCGTTAAGATAATCACAACGCTTTTTAAGATCACTGTTGTGCTTTTTCCACGCCTCTTTCGGGTCATTGTCTTTTGTCACATAAACGGTTTTAAGAATTGCTTCCCAAAGCATATTGTATGCTTTTTGCTTTCTTTCACCGGGGAAAACTTTTTTTGCCCAGGCATAAGACGGAACAGCGGCAATGCACCACTGATCTTTATTTTCAAGAGCGTCGCTGTATTTTTTAGTCACTTTATATCTTTCAACAGACGATTTCTGCATTTTTTCACGGTCTATGCCGTTAAGCCCGTCGGGGTCTTCGCTTTCTATATAGATACGGCAGGGAACTTCCTCTACCATATTTTTGAGTTTTTCCTCTTTCCATTTCGGTACCTCGGAAAGAGACTGCAAACTTCTGTATTTGTAATCAAGTTTTGTAACAGCCTGAAAACCCCAATCTATATCAACTCTTGAAGCACCCGCCCTGTAGCACTCCGCAACAAGAATTGTAATAAATTCAAATTGGTCGGCTTCGCAGATAATGCGCACGGGCTGACCTTTTTTTATATTTGCTCCTACTCTCGCAATAAGAAAAGCGTATTTTTTCATAATGGATTTTGTCATCTGAATCTCTCCCGAAAAATGCTGTTATA
>JAZUHA010000245.1:0-3985 GCA_045641485.1 Acutalibacteraceae bacterium | reverse complement strand
CATCAATATCGGTTTTTGAAACCGTCGTTTCACCGCAATCATCACAATACCATGCGGGAATTCTGTGACCCCACCAAAGTTGACGGGAAATACACCAGTCACGGGTATTTTTCATCCAGTTCATATATGTTTTTGTATATCTTTCGGGAACAAAAACAGTCTCACCGTTTTCTACGGCTTTAATTGCAGGCTCTGCAAGAGGAACCATTTTTACAAACCACTGTTTTGAAACCATAGGCTCAATGCTTGAATGACAGCGGTAGCAAGTGCCTACTTCGTGGCTCAAAGGCTCAATTTCTTTAATATATCCGCCTTTTTCAAGGTCTTCGAGTATGGCTTTTCTTGCTTCAAGAGTAATCATACCGGCATATTTACCGCAATCAAGAACTTCCGGCTCGCCTTTTGCGGCTTTTCCCGAAGCAAGAAGTTCATCCGCTTCTTTTTTATCTGCGGCACCTGTCAAATGACCGTCATAAGTAAATGTTCTGATAACGGGAAGATTATGGCGAAGACCTACTTCAAAGTCGTTCGGGTCATGTGCGGGTGTAATTTTAACAACACCGGTTCCCTTTGTCATATCGGCGTGTTCATCGCAAACAATCGGAATTTCTTTATTAAGGAGCGGCAATATAACATGACAGCCGTGAAGATGCTTATATCTTTCGTCATCACCGTTTATGGCAACTGCGGTATCACCGAGCATTGTTTCCGGACGGGTTGTGGCAAGTTCAAGCTTTTCCCCTGTCTCCTTAACAGTGTAAAGAATATGCCAGAAATTTGAATCTTTTGTTTCATATTCAACCTCGGCATCGGAAATTGATGTCTTGCAGTGAGGACACCAGTTTACCATTCGGTTACCTCTGTAAATAAGTTCCTTTTCATAAAGACGGACAAAAACCTCACGAACAGCCTTACTGCAACCCTCGTCAAGAGTAAATCTTTCTCTGTCCCAGTCGCAGGAAGAACCGAGTTTTTTAAGCTGTTCCACAATTCTGCCGCCGTACTGTTTTTTCCAATCCCAGGCACGTACAAGAAAAGCATCTCTGCCGATATCTTCCTTTGTGATGCCTTCGTTACGCATGGTTTCAACTATCTTTGCTTCGGTAGCAATGGAAGCATGGTCTGTACCGGGAAGCCACAAAGTATCGTAACCGGACATTCTTTTCCAGCGGATAAGAATATCCTGCAAAGTATTATCGAGTGCGTGCCCCATGTGAAGCTGACGTGTAATAGTCGGCGGAGGAATTACTATTGTGTATGTAGGTTTACCCTCTTCACATTCAGCGTGAAAATATTTATTGGCGACCCACTCTTTATAAATGCGTTCTTCAACATTTTTGGGGTCATACTGTTTTGCAAGTTCTTTTTTCAAAACTTTCGCCTCCGTAATCAATAAATCAGTACCGCAAAAAATAAACCCGTCACAAAGCAAAACTTTGAGACGAGCATAAAACAAAAGAAAACAAGCCCTTTTCGTCATTGCTGTTAGAATAAAGATACCACAAAAAACGGTTATTGTCAATGATTAGTACCGTAAAATCATATTAAAAATAACAAATGTATTGATTTTTTTATAAAACTACGCTATAATGAAATAAATTTTTAAATAAAGGGGTATTTTTTATGAAAAACAAAATTCCGGAAAAAAGTATTTTTGCATATTTTGTATTTTCTTTCCTTACACTCGGCATTTACACAATAGTTTTCTGGCATAAACTTTCCAAACAGGTTAATGTTCTTTGCGACGGAGACGGCAAAAAAACAATGAAGTATTTCCCCTCTTGGTGCTTAAGCATTATCACTCTCGGTATTTTCGGTCTTGTATGGAAATATAAACTCGCAGAAAGACTTAAAGACAATGCAGAACGCTACGGTCTTCGTTTCAGCGAAAGCGGTGCTTCTGTTGTAGTTTCCTGCCTCCTCGGTAATGTTGCTCTTCTTGCAGGTCCTTCAATTGCAAGAGCACTTATGATTAAAAACTTTAACAAAATCATTGCCGCATATAATGACTATAACGGTCTTGTTGATCCCGAAGAAGATAAAAAAATCGAATTCTTCGGTGACAGAGAAGTAAGCTTTGAATAATTGATAATTGACAATTGATAATAATATAGAGAAAACCGATTTATCATTCTTTTAAACCAAAGAATAATAAATCGGCTTTTGCTTTTCAGAAACTGTTAAATTCAAAAAATGAATATGAAAATAAAGACTTATGCCTATCAAAACTGAAAACTACGCTTCAATTATCAATTATCAATTGTCAATTATCAAGCCCTGCAAACAGCTTAACATTATCAAAAGTATAAGTATATTTTCCTTCTTCTATGCCGTGGATTATCTCACATACTTTATCGTTATAAGGTGTTTTAACGCCGTATTTCCTGCCGTATTTGCAAACAATACCGTTAATCGCATCTACTTCACATTTTCTGCCCTTTTCAAGGTCCTGGAGCATACTTGCTTTAAGAAGACGGTGTTTTTTAATGCAAATCGGGATAAGAATAAAAGAAATCTTTTTCTTAAGTCCTTTGCCTTTATAGTCAAGAAGTTTAACGATATCTTTTCCCTGAACAGGCTCGATTTTAATACCTGCGGCTTTTGCTACATCAATACACTCTTTGATGATATTCTGACAGCAGACTCTTGAAGTTTTGTTTTCTGCGGCATCGCCGAATGTACCGCCTATTACGGCAGACATACCGCTGAATGCGGAGTTAATAAGAAGTTTTGACCAGCGAACACCCATAAAGTTTTCTTCAACATCAACGGTGCACATATTTTCAAGAACTTTTTTAACTTCAAGAAGTTTATCGTCAACTTTACCGTTCATTCTGCCGAGACCGAAAGAAAGGCTGTCTGTTTCGCTTGTTAATTCGGAAACGCCTTTACCGTGAAGCGTAGCGCCCCAGGCAACGGAACAGCCCATTGTATAATCCTCCCCTACAACCTCCGAAACGGAAAGTTCGGGAAGACCGTTCTGCATTGTGCAGACAACGCAACCGTCATTCATAAACGGTTTTAACGAAACAAGGACATTATGATTATCGAGCTGTTTCGTCATAAGAATAATAAGGTCATATTTCTCGCTCATTTTGTCGGGTGTTAAAGCGTGAACGGGAACAACCATATCAACCGTACCGATAATATGTGCTCCGCTTTCATTCATAGCGTCTACATGCTCTTTATTTCTTGTAATAAGATCAACATCAACGCCGGCTTTTGACAGATAGGCACCTAAAACCGTGCCGAGGGAACCCGCCCCGTAAATTGCAACTTTCATATAATACCTCCGAAAAAAGATTGTTTATATTTTAACATATTTTGTAAAAATATCAATATATTTTAAATATTTGTTTGTTTTCCCGAAGATTTTATGTTATGATGTAAAAAACGGGGGTATGAATTTGTTTAGTGAAAAAGTAATTAAAAGCGTTACATACGATTTGTCAAGCAATTCGATTGACTTAATCTCTCAGGAAATAGAAGAAGTTTGCACAGCCCATAAGATGGACAGTAAAACAACAGCAAGGTACAGACTTTCAATAGAAGAAAGTTTGGGAAAATGGCTTTACGATAAAGATGATGATATTACCGAAGTAAAATTTGAAACGGGTAAAAAATTTTTCCGTTCATATTTTAAAATTTCATCATTCGGTAAGCAGAACAACCCTTACTTGTCAAAAGAAAGCGACGAATTATTCGGGACATCAAGCAATTCACTCCTTGTGAATATAGGTCTTGTACCGGAATACACTTATAAAAACAACGAAAATTCTCTTACTTTCAATCTTCAGAGAAAACAGAAAAATCAGATTTTGGTTCTTCTTTTGATAATTGCCGGTTCTGTTATTTTCGGATTGTCTTTATCGTCGATTTTCCCGGGAAATGTAATTACGGCATTTTCCGAAAATATAATAACCCCTGTTGAAGATGCATTTTTCAGAATACTTTCCTCACTTGCGGGACCGATGATTTTTCTTTC
>JAZUHA010000244.1:0-5510 GCA_045641485.1 Acutalibacteraceae bacterium | reverse complement strand
TCAGGGCAGAATTAACCTTTCAAGAAGAGATGCTCTTATAGAGGTAGAAGGTCTTGTTCCGGAAAACGATATAAGCGATGACAAGCCGAGAAAAGACCACAGAAACTTCAGAAAAGACCGCAGATGAGTTTTTAATATGGTATAAAAAATCAACCGATTTATTATTCTGATTTTCAGAACGATAAATCGGTTGTTTAATTCATAATGCACAATGCATAATGCAAAATGTCGGGCATGCGTGCCGATTATATTTAATTGTTTATACAATCAGTTTTTTTATTTTACTTAATCGTATTAGTAAAGTAAATATCGGAGAATGAAGTAACGGTTATTCGTAATGTAATATATAATCGGCGAAGCCCCGAAACTCCACACTCCACTCTGAAAAAGGTAAATATCGGAGAATGCGGTTATTCAGTCTGAAAACTGAAAACTGAAAACTCCTTATTTAGACATTGCCTTAAATCCGCTTCCGCCGAATAAATTGAAAAGGAAGTCGCTTAAGAATCTGAAGATTTTAAGAAGAAGTGCTTCAAAATTAAAGCCTGCTGCGGGTTTTTCTTCTTCCTCGGGTAAACCGGCAAGGTATCTTTGGCAGGCATAAACAGCCTCATCATACTCTGCCTTTGCAGCTTCAAAATCATCGTAAGACATTGTTGTGTTGTCAAGAGCCTTTGTTGCGGTATCAACAGCACTGAGGTAGCGTGCTTTGAGTTC
This sequence comes from Acutalibacteraceae bacterium, assembly GCA_045641485.1. GTDB lineage: Bacteria > Bacillota > Clostridia > Oscillospirales > Acutalibacteraceae > DTU089. Next base: position 4,793 of record JAZUHA010000244.1, on the reverse strand, counting down.
GGGAGAAAGAGCATCGACATTTATTCTTGTTTTGTCTTTTTCAAGGTCTCTCATAAGACCTTTTGAATTTCTGTAGATGTTGAACTGCGGGAATCTTTCCGGATAACTGAATACGCTTGTGAAGTTATCATCAGTCATAAGTGCGGAAGCAAGTTTCATAATGATATCATTTGAAGCGGTCTTTTCGTGATTCTGATTGAAGAAATAGAATGTCGTTTCCGGAAGAAGACCTGTGCAGGGGTCTACAATATAATTGGGATCCTTATGATTGTGATGCTCGGGATCTGTGCAGTGGTTGAGTTCTGCGGGAGTTACATAACCTTCGGGAAGTTCAATATTAACACCTAAACTGTATGCACCCATAGATTCTGAATCGAGTTGAATAATACCGTCGGCATTAACATCATCGTAAGAATCGACTATTTCATATAACGGAACATTGTAGTCTACTATATCGAAGATTTCAACGCCGTCTTTCTGTGCATTGAGAATGTTCTCAAAACGGTTAAGCTGTGCATTATAGAACCAGTCTGTCTGCTTAACAATCTCTGTGGTGTCTTCATCGGTTAAATACATCTCACGGCAAGCGGGATAGTTGCCTGACGGGCAAAGTCCCCACATAAGAGTCGAGTAGCGCATATAATCGATAATGAGAGTGTGTACCGCCGTATCAAGAATGTTATTAAGATCGGCATTGGGCATTATACGAAGAACAACATTTATAAGATATGCCGTGAAATCGTCGTCACCCATAAGTGCCGGGAACATTTTTTTATAAAGTTCTTCATCATCGTCAATAAGACCGTTCTGATAAATTTCACCGATTAAAAGAGAACCGTCAAGTGCGGGAACAATATAAACTATTCTCTTGATATCTTCTGCGGGAGAACGGCCGTTGTCTGCATAAATCTGCATAAGAGCATTAAATACGGAACCGCCCTGGCTTATGGGAACGATATTAACTTTATCGGAGCCGGAATCTCTTTTAACAAACTGAATGAATCTGTAAAGTTCGGTTGCGGTATCTATCATATTGCCGAATGAAGCATAAGAGAAGAAATAAAGGTTTTCTTCGCCTGCTATTGAAGCATATTCCTGAAGCGGAACCGCATCGTAAATATACTCTTTGTCATGTTCGCTGAGGTCTTTTACGGAATCATAGTATTTTGTGGCACGGACATCGTTTACAAAACGACCGTTTTTGTCAAGACGCTGTTTTTCCATTAAAGTTCTGCCGAGAACATCGGAAAGTGCTTTTGCTGCTTTTGCATCCTTGTCTTCCTGGTTTATAAGCATGGAACTTATCGGAACAAGTGCGTTGATAAGAGCATCTGCAACGATTTCTTTTGTATCGCTTAAAAAGAACGGTGTTGATAAGGGTTCACCGTCTTCGTTGCAGGCGATTTCACCGTTTTCATAATAGAAAACTTCACTCTGGAAAACACCCGGTACTACAATAGACGGGGTATAATCCTGAGGTGCTGCGGTAGCCGCTACGGAAACAGCACCTAAAATCATAATAACGCTGAGTACGAGAGACAATGCCTTAAATGACTTTTTCATTTTTATCATCCTTTCATAATAGGAAAAAATTCCTCTTTCGTGTAATATATCATAAATTTTCAAAATTTGCAAATGTTTTTTGTCAATATTTTTATTTTACAAATTCACCGTATATTGCATTCAAAGTTTTTTCATAATCTTCTTCATCAATACCGATTATTATATTAAGTTCGCTGGAACCCTGGTCAATCATACGGATATTAACTCCGCTTTTTGCTATAGCCGTAAATATTCTTGCCGAAGTGCCGTGAGCACCCGCCATACCTCTGCCTACGACGGCAACAAGAGAAATGCCGCTGTAAACGGTAATGCTGTCGGCTTTGGTTTTACGCTGAATATCGTTAAGGATATTTTCTTTTAAGGGAAGAAAATCGTCGTCGTTGACAACAACGGACATAGTGTCTATGCCGGAGGGGAGATGCTCAAAGCAAAGAGAGTAATTTTCAAGTACCTCAAGTACACGCCTGCCGAATCCGACTTCGGAATTCATCATATCTTTTTCGATTGCAATAACCGAAAAGCCTTTTTTACCTGCAACGCCCGTTATTACGGTATCTACTTTGTTTACGGAAACAGACGGAACTATCATAGTACCGGCATCTTCGGGAGAATTTGTGTTTCTTATGTTAATCGGTATACCTGTTTCTCTTACGGGAAAAATGGCTTCCTCGTGCATTACCGTTGCGCCCATATAGGCGAGTTCACGAAGTTCACGGTAGGTAATTGTGTTAATAACCTGCGGATTTTTTACTATTCTCGGGTCTGCCATGAGCATACCGGAAACATCTGTCCAGTTTTCGTATATATCCGCACGTATTGCTCTTGCCACGATAGAACCCGTAATGTCACTGCCGCCTCTTGAGAAAGTTTTTATTGTGCCGTTGGGCATAACGCCGTAAAATCCCGGAATAACGGCTCTTTCGTGATGCTTTAAAATCTCGGAAAGTTCTTCGTTTGTTTTTTGGGTATCGAGAGCGCCGCTTTCCGTAAAGAAAATACCGTCTTCCGCATCAATAAAATCATAGCCTATGAATTTTGCAAGAATCAAAGAGTTAAGATATTCGCCTCGGCTTGCAATATAATCCCTGCCGGTGTGGTGAATAATTGCATTTTTGATTTTGTCAAATTCCGGCTGAAGGTCAAAATCGAGATCGAGGTCTTTGATTATGCCGTTGTATCTGTCTTCGATTTTGGAAAAAGCATCGTCGATGTTTTCATTGTGCTTTACAAGTCTGTAGCAATCGTAAAGCATATCCGTAACTTTAATATCTGCGGAATTTCTTTTACCCGGAGCGGAAGCTACCACATATCTTCTTTCGGGCTCTGCTTTAATTATATCGGCAACTTTTCTGAACTGGTTGGCATCCGCAAGAGAACTGCCGCCGAATTTTAAAACCTTTACCATAAATATACTCCTTTGTTAAAAATTAAAGATAAAAATACTAATATATACTATCACTGTTTTGCGGTTTTGGCAATAAATTTTTCGGAAAATTACAATATAATGTTTTAATAAATACAATATTATGTTATTATTTTAAAAAATCACACGAAAAGAGTTTTTTATGAATACAGATGAACAATTAACGGCAAAAAGATTTTCGGAACTTTCACAACGTGCCGACAGCAGAGGTATATGGGTATATTCAGATTTTCTTAATATGAACGAGCAGAGCATATTACTTAATACCGTAAAAACGAATATCTTTCTTTACGGCGGATATGAAGATGCCGAAAGAAAAACCGCCGTTTTCGGAAACTCTGACGATATCGGTTACGATTATTCCGTGCCTGTTGACTGCATAAGAATAAAGCCCGTAAACAAAAAATTTTCCGATGACCTCACCCATCGTGATTTTCTCGGTGCTTTGATGAACCTCGGCATAAAAAGAGAAACTCTCGGAGATATTATAGTGTGCGATAACGAGGCATATTTGTTTTGCCTTGAAACCGTTTCGGAATACATATTAAATAATTTATCCCAAATAAAGCATACAACCGTAATTCTTTCAAAAACCCGGGAACTTCCGGAAAACGCAAAAGGGAAATACGAAGAAAAAACAATAATCACCGCATCGGACAGAACGGATGCGGTGATATGCGGTGTTTTTAATATTTCAAGAAGCGTATGCGCCGATATGATAAAAGCGAAAAAAGTTTTTATTAACGGCGTTATTACGGAAAACCCTTCGTATAAACTTAAAGAAAATGATACGGTCTCTTTAAGAGGCTGCGGAAAATTCCGCTTTAAAGGCTCTTGCGGAGAAACAAAAAAGGGCAGAATAAAATCAATTATAGAAAAATTTGTCTGATTTAATAGTATAAATCGTTTTCTGTCCAATCTTTAAGGATTTCATATTGGTCGGCGGCTTCTTTTTTTGCGCCCTCCAAATCGTGGTCACGGTAATTACCGCACTCTTCGGGACTCACACCGGGAATATTTCCCTCATACTCGCTTATGAACTTTAAAGATTTTTTTGTGAGTTCAACTGCATCTTTGTGGCTCATACCCGTTGTAAGAAAATAAAATCCCGTTCTGCAGCCCATAGGTCCGAAGTAAATGATGTTTTTTGAAAATTCGGAATTTCTTGTGTATGTTGCAAAAAGATGCTCAACCGTATGTATAGATGCATTTGTCATAACTTCTTCAACATTCGGTCTTCTTGTGCGAATGTCGTATGTTACAACATCGCCGTCTGTTCTCGATATATACATACCTCTTAAAAGTTTTGTGTGGTCAACTTTAAAACTTTCTATTTTTTCCATTTTACATTCTCTTTTCTCTTTTTTTATTCGCAGACTTTTAAAAAAATCGGATAGTATGGCTGAACATTCCTCATTTAAAAATCCGCCTTCAAATTCGGGCTTGTGGTTAAAATCCATAATCAAAAGATTGGTTACGGAGCCGCAGGCACCGTTTTTTTTGTCGTATGCGCCGAAAGTGACTTTTTTAAGACGGGCATTTATTATTGCACCGGCACACATCGGGCAGGGCTCAAGAGTAACGAATATTTCGCACTGATGAAGCCGCCAGCCTCCGAGAGTTTTGCAGGCGTTGTTTATTGCCTCCGTTTCGGCGTGGTAAAGTGCATTTTTACCTTTTTCACGGCGATTTCGCCCCGTGCCCACGATTTCGCCGTCTTTTACCACAACCGCACCTACGGGAACTTCACCGTCTTTATATGCTTCTTTTGCAAGGAAGTCGGAGGCCAAGCGGTCTTAGGAAGACA
>JAZUHA010000243.1:0-3701 GCA_045641485.1 Acutalibacteraceae bacterium | reverse complement strand
AGAATAATAAATCGGTTGATTTTTTATACTACATCCATCCGTATTTCCCGTATATTCTGCCTTCCTGCAATCCTCGAATAACCGCAGCAAGCAATGTAATGAAAATCACCAAAATGATTTTAACGGTTTCCAAATTTTTCCCTTTATAAATATTGCCGTATTCTCCGCTTCTTTTTGTACTGAAAAAGCGGAAAAAGAAGTCAAAAAGATGCTCTTTAAAAAAGTATTTCTTACAAAATTTTTTTGCAAAATACATAAAACTTTTTAATACAAATGAATAGTACGGATCGTGCAGTTTTTTAAAATAATACACGCCGTTTTTGTACTTATATTTATAAAGAAATTTGCAAAATTTTTTGGAGTTACAGGACTTAACCGTGTTTTCATCTTTATTATATAATGTTATTTCACAGCATACGGTTATTTCATTTTTCTTTTCATAGTATTGTTTGATGCAATTTTTAGTTATACATTTAAATCCGCAACCGTATTGTTTGAAATAATCTTCATTCTTTTTTTCCGAACACAAGGCTTTTTCTTTTATATCATCAGTTATCAGTTTAAATTCATTTTTAGGAAGTTTTTTATACATTTTTAACTCCTTTCACACAAAATTATACAACTTTAAAACTTTTTGTCAATAAATCGATAAGTATTTTGTATTCCGTATATATATGTCAAACCTCAGAAAATTTTTAAAAGATTTAAAATAACCAAAATATGGTATTGTAAAGAAATTGACGATATTGTATAATAAAGGTAATAAATTTGCGAGGTGTTTTTATGAAATACAGTGAATTTCCTTCTGTTAACAGACCGATTTCAAAGCTCGGCTTCGGTCTTATGAGACTGCCGAAGTTATATCCCGACAAAGAGGATATAGATTATAAAGAAGCCGAAAAACTTATAGATATTGCATATAAAGCCGGTGTTAATTACTTTGATACCGCCTATGTTTATCACAACAGAGACAGCGAGAATTTTGTAAAAGCCGCTTTAAGCAAGTACCCGAGAGAGAGTTACTGCCTTGCAACAAAACTCCCCGGCTGGACTATGAAAGACGAAAATAAAACTCCCGATGAGCTTTTTAACGAGCAGCTCAAAAAATGCGGTGTTGATTACTTTGATTTTTACCTTTGCCACAGCATAAACCGTGATATATGGAAAGTTTTTGAAGAAAAAGACGCTTATAATTATCTTTCTCAAAAGAAAAATGAAGGGAAAATTAAGCGTTTGGGATTTTCTTTCCACGGTGATTTTGAATTTTTTGTCGAACTTTTAAACAAGCATGAATGGGATTTTGTTCAACTTCAGATAAATTATTATGACTGGGATGCTTCCGATGCCAAATCTTTTTACGGTGAACTCGAAAAAAGGAATATTCCCTGCATAGTTATGGAACCCGTAAGAGGCGGTTCTTTACACACATTAAACGATGAAGCAAGGAAAGTTTTTGACGAACTCGGCACCGCTTCTTACGCATCTTTCGCTTTAAGATATGTAGCACAACTTCCCGATGTTTTAACAGTTCTTTCGGGTATGAGTGCAGAAGAACAGGTGCTTGACAACATAAACACTTTTAACGAATGTAAACCGCTTTCAAAAGAAGAAACCCAAGCCGTTAATAAAGCAAATATTCTTTTCAGAAATAATTTTGCAATTCTCTGCACCTCCTGCAAATACTGCGTTGCAACCTGCCCCTCCGGCATAAATATTCCCGACTGCTTTAAGGCTTTTAACGAATACAACAAAACAAGAGATATAGATGATTTTAACAGAGAATATTCTCTTATTCCCGAAGACGAGAGGGCAGACAAATGTATTAAATGCGGAGCCTGCATGGAACACTGCCCGCAGTCAATTAAAATCCCGGACAAACTTTCAAAAATCGCCGCTATGAAATAAGGTGAAACAATGAAAAATTTTAAAAGATTTATTTCGCTTATTCTTTGCATTATTATGACAGTCTCGGTTTTTTCCTCCTGCAGCAAAGGCAATGCGGAAATTGCGGAAAGCGAAAAAGTTTTTATTAACGGCAAAGAAGCAGATACGGTTGAAGCATCTTTAGGTGCATTTGAAGGTAAACAGGGCGATTATATTGAATTTATTTTTAAAGAGCCGACTGATGTAAACGCTGTTTATATTATTGAAAAAACGGCAAATATCCGCCAGTTTAATATTTTCGCAAAAGTCGGCGGAAAGTACAGACTTGTTTATACGGGCAAGAATGTTTTGACCGATAATTGCAGATTTAACACTGTTAAAGCGGAAGCAATTAAATTTTCAGTTGTAAACACCGATATACAGAATAACAATTTTATTATTCACGGTATTTCGATTTACAATATTAAAGACGGTTACGAAGATACTACCTTACCCGTTATTAAAGAATAGCAGATTTCCATGTCAATTATTTTCGATGAAAAAAACAAGGTTTTTAAGTTAGATTCAAATGGCTCAACATATATTTTCGGTATTTACGAAGGAAACTATCTGTTACACTATTATTACGGTGAAACAATACCCGATACCGATGTTTCTTCGCTTCGTTTCCGCCCCGGTTTCGCTTCGTTTTCACCCGATTCACCTGCTGCCCCCGGAAACAATTTTTCCTGCGATATTTCTCCGCTTGAATACTCCGTAAACGGCACGGGAGATTTCAGAATTTCCGCATTTTGCGTAAAGAATGCAGACGGAAACAATGTTACCGATTTAAGATATATAAGTCACAAAATATTTGAGGGTAAAGAAGATATACCCGGTATGCCGTCACTTTATCTTAACGAAAAAAGTGAAGCCGATACACTCCGTGTTCTTACAACAGACTGCGTTACGGGTTGCTTTGTTACGCTTATTTATACGGTATTTAAAAATTACAATGTTATAACAAGGTGTGTTAAAGTCGAAAACAAATCAGATAAGCCGTTCAATATTGAAAGTGTTTATTCTTTCTGCCTTGATTTGCCGTCAAGCGAATACGATATGCTTGACCTTTACGGAAGATGGGACAAAGAGCGCTCACTTGACCGCTATCCCCTGCACCACGGCATACAGTCAATTAAAAGTAAAAGAGGCTCTTCAAGCCACTATCACAACCCGTTTACGGCACTCGTCGAGCACGGTGCAGATGAGAAACACGGCGAATGTTACGGTTTTAACCTTATTTACAGCAGTAATTTTTCCATTGATTCGGAAGTAGATGCAAACAGTTGCACACGCTTTTTAATGGGTATAAATCCCGATTCTTTCAGTTGGTACCTAAAACCCGGCGAAGTATTTTATTCGCCCGAGGCTGTAAGCGTTTACAGCAAAAACGGTCTCGGTGAAATGAGCAGAACTTTCCACCGTCTTTACGCCAATAACCTTATAAGAGGCGAATGGAAAAACAAAAAACGCCCCCTCCTTATAAATAACTGGGAGGGAACCGGAATGAATTTTGACCACGATAAACTTATTTCTTTTGCGAGACACGCAAAAGATTTAGGTTTTGAAATGCTTGTTATGGACGACGGCTGGTTCGGTCACAGAGATGACGACAGAAGTTCATTGGGTGATTGGTATGTTGCCGAATACAAGTTGAAAAAAGGTCTTAAAGGTCTTGTAAAAGAAGTTAAAGACCTCGGTCTTAAATTCGGTATCTGGTTTGAACCCGAAATGATTTCACCCGATTCCGATGTTTACCGTGCGCACCCCGATTGGTG
>JAZUHA010000242.1:0-10356 GCA_045641485.1 Acutalibacteraceae bacterium | reverse complement strand
CCTCATATCAAGTACGGTAAGCGGTATATTGAGTGTATCTGCTACTGTCTGCGCATCACGGATATCTCCGTCGGCAAGACCGCCGGGCTTAAGACGAAGCGTTATCCCCCGGACATCCAATCCGCTGTTTTTAAGAACAACCGCAGCGGCGGCTGAGTCAACTCCTCCGCTTAAAGCCACATAGCAAATGTTTTCCATAAAATACCACCGATTATAAAAATACATTTTAATATTATCACAAGTACAGTCTGATTGCAATCATTTTAGATTTTTTTTTAAAACCGTACAAAAAATTCAAAAATTTTGCATATTTTGTTCAAAATATACCAAAAAGCCACAAATTATTTACATTTTATTTCAAAAACACTATATCTTTTTCCGAAAAAATGTTGTATAATATGCTTAAATTTGTAAAAATGATTATTATACTCAAAATTTCCGTATTTTCGTACTTTTACGGCAATTTGAAAAAACAACAACCGGGATATGAATTATGAAATACAAAAAAGCAATTAAAACAGTCCTCTTTTTCCTTATATTTATTTTTCTTTTTAACAGTGTTTCGTCTGTTCTGACGATTTCCGCCGATGACCGTGAATATCAGGGTATAGCCGCACTGTACGATGAACCCGAAAATTCTTTGGATGCGGTATACATCGGCTCAAGCAACTGCTTTACATTCTGGAATGCCCAAACGGCGTGGAAAGAATTCGGCATCGCCGTATGCCCGTTTTATTCTTCGGCACAACCGCTTTCCGCCGCCGAATATATGATAAAAGAAGCCCGCAGAACTCAACCCGATGCGGTTTTTGTAGTTAATATAAATACCCTCGGCAAAGATGAAATTTCAAGCGTTATTACTCACCGTATGGTGGATTTTCTTCCGTTTTCTCTTGACAAATTAAAATTAACTCATTTCCTTTGCGAATACAGTAATATGGATTTTGAAGAAAGGCTTGAATATTATCTGCCGATTATTCGCTATCACTCTAAATGGGACAGCCTTACACCCGGCAATTTTACACAGGAGACATTGGGGCTTAAAGGTGTTGACATACAGGAAAAGCATTTACAGAAGCAAAATGATTTTACAAAAAATTATATGTTCACTACCGAGGAAGCACCCATTCCCGAAAAAATCGAAAAATGTCTTTTGAGCCTTCTTGATTACTGCGACAGTGAAAAATTAAAGATTATGTTTGTAACCGTACCCCGTACCGAAAAGGATATTAACGATATCAAACAGTTCAATACAATAAACAGGATTATTAAAGAACACGGCTACAAAACACTCAATCTTATTGATAAAGAAGCCGAAACGGGAATAAGTTTCGCTACGGATTTTTACAACTGCAATCACACCAATGTACACGGCGCCGTAAAATTCACTCAGCGAATTGCAAAAGAACTTATAAAAGATTACGGTTTTAAAAACAAACACGGTGACCCCGGGTATAAAGCCTGGGATGAATCTTACCGGAAGTATACCGAATATGCACTTCCGTATATTTTACCGTTTGAACTCGACTCCGCTCACAGAGATTACACTCTTTCAATCCCGAAAGGGCTTGATTTAAAAACAGGTGAAAACACCGTTAAATTCACCTGGGAAAGTGTTAAGGGTGCAGACGGTTATACCGTTTTCCGTAAAGACGGTCTTAAATCTCTTTGGGAAAACATAGCCGACACAACTGACACACACTTTATTGATAATGAATTTTTGAAAAAAGAAAAGCTTAACGCTTCCGCAGATAAAAAAGATGATGCAAAAGAAGAAAAAGATTACGCATATTATACCGTTGTTCCGTACTCTGTTAAAAACGGCGAAAAGTTCTACGGAAATTTCTCTTACAACGGAAAAGCATTATCTGAATGATTTAGTGGGGTAGAAACAGAAAAATGAGTTATCAATCTTTAGACTTTATATGTTTTTCGGCGCTTGTATTGTTTTTTTATTACATAGCCGGAAAAAAGTGTCAGCGTTTTGTACTGTTGGCGGCTAATATCGCATTTTTTGCGATTTCCGGCGTAAAATATCTTCCGTTTATTGCGGTTACAACAGCGGTAACGTTTTTTGCCGGTATGAAAATCGGATACATTTATAATAAAGCAGACGAAAAACTTTCCGCAGTTAAAGAAATGAGCGAAAAAAAGGTAATTCGTGCAAATGCAAAATCAAAAGCAAAAAAAGTTCTTATATTTTCGCTTATTATCGCCGTCGGTCTTCTGGCGGTATGTAAATATACAAGTTTTGCATTAAAAAACATCAACAAAGTTTTTTCCTTATTTGATGTACGGCAAATTCCGATGTTCAAAATGATTTTGCCGATAGGCATTTCATTTTACACATTTATGGCTATAAGTTATGTATTGGATATCTACTGGAAGCGTTATAAATTTGAAAAGAATTTTATAACTTATGCGGTTTATCTCACTTATTTCCCTCATGTAGTTCAGGGGCCTATAGACCGTTTTAACGAATTTAAACAGCAAATCGAAAACGGGATTTCTTTTAATTCCGAAAATCTTGCATTCGGCTCACAACTTGCAATATGGGGCTTTTTCAAAAAACTTGTTATTGCGGACAGGCTCGGAGTTTTTGTAGATGCCGTGTTCAAAGATTGGAAACATCAGGACGGTTTATTTATCATTTTATCATTGCTCGTTTACTCAATTCAGATTTACTGCGATTTTTCGGGCTGTATAGATATTGTAACGGGCATTTCCGAAATGTTCGGCATTAAAATGCGTGAGAATTTCAATCACCCGTATTTTTCAAAAAATATGGCGGAATTTTGGCGCCGCTGGCATATTTCTTTGCAGGAATGGTTTAAAGATTACATTTACTATCCCGTTTCCGTTTCCGCTTTCAACAAGAAAATTAAGAAAAATCTTAAAGCAAAAAACAAAGCGAGAGCTTCGGAGTTGTTTGCCACTTGTTTCCCGATACTCATAGTATGGCTTGTCACAGGTATATGGCACGGCGCAAACTGGAGTTTTGTGGTTTGGGGACTGTTCCACGCTTTCCTGCTTATTTCCGGCAAAATCTTTGAGCCGACATTCACGAAAATCAATAACCGTCTGCATATTAAAACAGAAAGCAGTGAATGGAAACTCTGGCAGATGGTTCGTACCTACCTTTTGTGCTGTGTAGGTCGTATTTTCTTCCGTGCAGACGGCATTACACACGCATTACGCCTTATTAAGCGTATGTTACTGCACACCACATTTTCCTCTTTCTGGGCATACAAACCGGACTCTTTCGGTTTAAAATATTCGGATATCAACATAATGATAGTATCGGTACTTGTTTTATTGATTGTTGATATCCTGCAGGAAAAAATGCCCCTCAGAAAAACACTTTCGGAAAAAAATACCGTTTTAAGATGGGCAGTTATTTTTACGGGGCTTTTTGCAGTCCTTGTATTCGGAGTTTACGGCCCCGGATACGATGCAAGCAGTTTTATATATGAACAATTCTGAAAAGGAGCAAAAAAATGGACGAACTCAAAAAAATGCTTAACGAAAAATTCCCGAACATTGATTTTGAAAATGAGAAGGAACTTGTAAGCAAAGGTATTCTCGACTCACTGTCTGTAGTAGACATCGTAGCAGAACTTGAAGAAATGTATGATATTTCCGTAACTATGGAATATATCCAGCCCGCATACTTTGAATCGGTTGAAGCCATGTGGGGAATGGTGGAGGAACTGTTATGAGAGATAAGAAAAAACTGATATGGTCTTTAATAGGTCCTTTGGTTTTTATTCTTTGCTATTTCTTTTTGCCGCAATCCGCCCTCGGCTCCAAAGCAGCCTGTGCCGCAATAGGCACGGTTGCCTGGATGGCTTTGTGGTGGATAAGCGGTGCGGTTGATTATGCCGTAACGGCATTTTTACCTATCGCAATAAATGCGATTTTTCAAATAACCGACATGGAATCGGTTATCGCAAATTATGCTTCCGAGACAATTTTGTTGCTTTTGGGCGCATCTATACTGACCTCTTCCTGGGAAGAAACCGGCTTAGATAAACGCATTGCAACAAAATTTCTTTCTTTAGTGGGAAGTAAACTGCGTAATCAGATAATTTTCTGGTATATACTTTGCGCCGTTCTTTCCGCCGTTCTTCCTAATGCCGTTGTTTGTGCGGCAATGACTCCCATAGCCGTTTCCATGTTAAGATATATCGGTGAGGGTGAAATTTCAAAGAGTAAAATAGGCTCTTTGCTTCTTCTTACAATCGCTTACGCTACAGGCGTCGGCGGTCTTGCTTCTCCTTTGGGCGGTGCCATGAACCTTGTAACAGTAGACTACATACAGCAGATCACCGGCAAAGAATATATGTATTATTCCTGGGTAATCCGTTTCCTGCCGCTTGTTCTTATCATTGTCGTAAGCAACTTGATTATGCTTTTGTTCGGCTGTAAAAAAGACGAAACACTCGGCGGCTCAAAAGATTATTTTAAAGAACAGTACAAGAGTATGCCGTCATTTACAAAAGAAGAAAAATGGTCGCTCGGTCTCTTCCTTTTTGCAACGGTTCTTTCCTTTACAAGGCAGTTGTATCAGAATTTACTGCCCGGATTAAAACCTGCTTATGTATTTATAATCTGTGCGGTTATTTCATTCTTTATCACCAAAAAAGACGGCACCCGTCTGATGACATGGAAAAAGACACAAAAACGTATTGTATGGGATTTGATTTATGTTTTTTCGGGCGGTCTTGCTTTAGGTACGCTTATTAACGGCAGCGGTGTTGCCGCCACCATAGGCGAACTTGTTAAGAACTCCGATATTAACGGCGGTTTCTTCTTCGTTTTAGGTATAGTTACACTTACGGTTATTCTTTCCGATATCACGAGCAATACCGCAACTGCGGCTGTTGCCATGCCCATAGTTATAAGCATAGTAAACGGTATGGGCGAAAATCCCATTCCGTATATATACATAGCATCTATAGGCGTAAACCTTTCGTATATGCTTCCCACATCTATCCGTGCAATTCCCGTAGGATACGGACTTCAGCCGAAGTATATGTTTAAAAAAGGCGTTCCGATTACGGTTGTTGTAATTATTTTGATGAGCATATCGGGTTATCTTATGATGAAATACTGGCCGGCATTCGGCACAGTTTAATTGAGGAGTATTAAAAATGTTCAGTTCTATTGTTGAAGCGGTGTTTTATTATGCCGAAAAAAAGCCGGATTACTTCTGTATTGCAGATGATAACACTTCGCTTACTTACCTTGAGTATAAAAACAGAATTTTAAAATTTGCTTCTTTTTTCTCGGAGCACGGTATAAAAAACGGCAAAACAATCGTTACGGAAGCAAACCAAACAACGGATTATCTTGCCATACAGGCGGCAGTTCAACTTACGGGTGCTGTTTTCGTTCCCGTGGAGCATAACTGTGCACCGGAAAAGATTTTAAACTTTATCGAACGCTCGGACGCCGTAGCGGCAATCGTAAATAATATTCGTTGTGAAACGGAAAACTGCAAATTTTTCACATATGAAACCTTACAGAATGAAGTTGAAAATACGGCTGTTTACAATGTTACCGCTTTCCCGAAAAAAGATGATATTGCCGAAATTCTTTTCAGCACAGGTACTACCGGTAAAGAAAAAGGCATTGTTTTAACACATAAAAACAATATTGCTTTGGCGCAGAATGTTATGAACGGCGTAAAAATGGAAAAAGACAATGTGGAAATGATTCCGTCACCTATGAATCACTCACACGGTCTTCGCAGGTATTATGCGAATATGTATAACGGAAGCAGTGTTGTCCTTTTGGGCAGTGCTATGGATATGAGGCGCTTCTTCGGAAACATTGATAAGTATAATGTAAATTCCATGGATCTTGTACCGTCTGCGCTCACGGTTGTACTGCGCCTTTCCAAAAAGAAACTTGCCGATTACAAAGACCGTCTTCGCTATTTGCAATTCGGCTCGGCACCTCTTGCAGATGCAGATGTTCAGACTGTATGCGAACTTTTACCGAACACGAGAATGTATAATATTTACGGCAGTACCGAAAGCGGATGTACCTGCATTTACGATTTTAACTGCGAAAACAGAAAAAAGAACTGCATAGGTAAACCCACTTGCAATACAACGGTGCTGATGGTAGACGATGACCGCAAACCGGTCAAATCATCTCCCGACCGTCCGGGACTTATAGCAACTGACGGTGATATGAATATGTCCGAATATTGGCTGGATAAAGAAGAAACAGACCGTGCTATGGAAAACGGCATTATCTATTCCAACGATATCGGTTATCTTGACGAAGACGGAGATATTATACTCATAGGCAGAAAAGGCGATGTTATAAATATCGGCGGTATGAAAGTTTCGCCCGATGAAATCGAAAACGCCGCAAAAAAGATGCCCGGAATTTTCGATTGCGGTTGCATTTCCGTATCGGACAAAGCAAAAGGTCAGGTACCGAAACTGTTTGTACAAACCGCCCACGGCACAGACTTCGATGCAAAAGCGATACACTCATTCTTAATGGAACATCTTGAACCGTATAAAGTTCCCGTATACATCGAAAAAATCGACAAAATTCCGAGAACATTTAACGGAAAACTTTTAAGAAAAGAACTTAAGTAATCTGCAGGATTACAGAAAAATGAAACACAAAAAATCGGTTTACCGTTCTGACTCAAAAAGAACGATAAACCGTTTTTTAAATTCTGTTTAATTGTATCAAAAAAATGAATATCAGAAAATGAACTGTCGGTTATTCACGCCGAAAACCAAACGTTATTTCCCCACACAGAAATTTTTAAACACTTCATTAACAACCGTTTCGGTTGCTTTTTCGCCTGTTAAAACAGAAAGTTCCTCAATAGCACTGTCTGTGCAGACATTAACGGCATCTGCGGTTATTCCCGCTTCAAGTCCGTCAATCGCTTCATTTAAAGCATCAACCGCTTTTATAACGCAATTTCGTTGTCTTTCGGTCGTAAGAAGCGGAGCGGAAGAATCAAATCCGTGAGTTCCGATTATTTTTTCCGCAACAACACGAAGTTCCGGAAGACCTTTGTTTTCTTTTGCGGAAATCCGAACGATATTATCCGTATATTCACGCAATTCTTTTTCGTCAAAACCGGCGCAAATATCACATTTATTTACAACGGCAATAAAGCGTTTTTTGCCGCACTCTTTTAAAAGAAGTTTATCTTCTTCGGTAAGACCTGCCGTTCCGTCTATCACCAAAAGTACAAGTCCTGCTCTGTCAAAGCGTTCTTTTGCAAGAGAAACGCCGATTTTTTCTATTTCGTCGCTTGTTTCTGAACGTATTCCGGCGGTATCGGCAAGTCTTAATGTAAGATTACCGAGCCTTACCGTTTCTTCAAGTACATCTCTTGTCGTACCGGCAACGGATGTTACTATTGCTCTGTTTCTGCCGGAAAGTGCATTTAAAAGAGTGGATTTACCTACATTCGGTCTGCCGATTATTGCAGTATCAATACCTTCAATAATCGCCTGACCTGCATCAAACCCGTCTGAAAGACGTATAAGACGTTCTTTAACTTCACATAAAACGCTTTTTAATTCGTCTGTCTTCAGTTCGGGAATTTCATCGTCCGGGTAATCTACCCAGGCGGCAAAAAAAGCGGAGGTACGGGCAAGTTTATCTCTGCATTCCGTAATTTCACGGCTTAAAGTTCCGTCAAGCGCATTTAAAGTTGCCGCACGGGCATCTTCACCTGAAGAAGATATAAGCGACATAACCGCTTCCGCTTCGGATAAATCCATTTTCCCGTTTAAAAACGCTCTTTTGGTAAATTCACCCGGCTCTGCCGGAACCGCTCCTGCAGAAAGCACGGCTCTCAATACTCTTGAAAGAATAAACATTCCGCCGTGACAGCTCAATTCCACAACGTTTTCGCCGGTATAACTTTTGGGTGCACGAAAAATAAGGGCTACCGCCTCATCAAGAACCGTTTCGCCGTCATAAATATGACCGAACAGTGCGGTATACCCATTTTTCTCACAGATTTTTTTACCAGAAACACTTTTAAAAACTTTGTCGGCAATAATAAAAGCATCCTCACCGGATATTCTTACTATTCCGATACCTGCCGCAGACTGCGGCGTTGCAACAGCGGCTATTGCAGACACAAAAACACCTCTATTTTCCCGTTGAGCCGAAACCGCCCGCACCGCGCTCTGTTTCATCAAGTTCGGTTACTTCAAAAACGGGCATAAGCGAAACGGGCATAATAACAAGTTGTGCCACTCTGTCGCCCGGCTCAACCGTATAACTTTCTTCAAACTGATTTAAAAGCCCCACAACAAGTTCACCGCGGTAGTCACTGTCTATAACCCCCACGGCATTTGCCGGTGCAAGACCGTGTTTTATTGCAAGACCGCTTCTTGCGAATATAAAAGCACCGTAATTCTCATTCGGTAAAGCTATTGCAATACCCGTCGGGATACCGACGCATTCGTGCGGTTTAACCGTTACGGGCTTGTCGAGTGCGGCATAAAGATCCATACCGGCACTTCCCGTTGTAGCCCTTTTGGGTATAACTGCATTTTCCCGCAGTTTTTTTACAAGCAGTTTTTCCATAACTCACCAAAGCCTGTCCTTCGGGATATCGGCTTCCTTAAGTGCATTAAGTCTGTCAAGTTCCCTTTTGTAAAAATCTCTTTCGCTTTTTGCTTTTGCGGCATCTTCAAGATATTCCTTAAGCTGTGAACGGAGATTATCGGAAGACGAGCCGTTTTTCTTTGCATCGTCGGCATATTCGAGAGCAACAAGAACAGCCGCCTGTGTTGTGGAAATTCTGCCGCCCTTAAGAACGGATTCCATTTTCAAATCAACATCGTGAGCAAGTTCTTCCATATATTCACGGCTTTCATCGGATACGACCGTATAATCAACGCCTGCTATTGTCAATTTATGCTTTTGTCTTTCCATTTTGTGCCATCCTTTTTTTAAAAAGTCCACTAAATTATACATTATTTTTTCTTTTTTAGCAACTACTACATATTGTAAAAATTAACCGAATATACACAATTTATCTGTTGATATTTAAAACAATAATTGATATAATTCAAGTGTATGTGAGAATGAGGTGAAATTTTATATGGATTACCCGCAGAATAACAATTCTTTTAACAATCACCCGAACGGTGAATATATGGGAAACGAAAGTTATAAACCTCCCGTACCGCCCGAAAATAACGGTGGATTTACAGACGGCATCAACTATCGGGAAAACGGATACAACCGCACTTCGCCGTCGGGAATATATAACGAAAGCCGAAATGACGGAACCGCTCCGCAGTATCACTACGGCAGACCGATACCTGTAATGGATAATGCGTATCTTTATGAACAGCATCAAAAAAACCTGAGACGAACAAAACTGAAAAAAGCCATAAGAAGGTCGTCTTTTGCTCCCGCTTTCATACTTCTTATGTTTTCGGCTCTCGGTTCGGCTTTTGCTTTTGTGCTTTCCGCTTTTCCGAAATTAAGTATTTTATACAACACATCATCTTCGGTTTCTTCGGCTGTAGGAATTCTTTATTCCGTTGTAACCGTTGCTTTACCCGCACTGCTTGTATATATTCTGTTGAAAATTTCAGGAAATAATATCAGTATTCCGTTAGATAAGCCCAAACATTCCGGTTTTAATAATACTCTTCTTATTTTCATCGGATTCGGCGGTGCGCTTCTTGCGAACGTCTTTACGAATTTTATTGACAGTTTTTTCTCGATTTTCGGTGTAAACGCTTATTATCCCGATTCCATAGAGCCGCAAAACACGGCGGAAGTATTGTTTTTGTTCCTCGGAACTGCGGTAATACCCCCTCTTGTTGAAGAATTTGCAATGCGTGGGGTAATTATGCAGTCGCTTCGTAAATACGGTGACTCATTTGCAATTCTTTCGTCTGCCGTTCTTTTCGGGCTTTTTCACGGAAATTTTGTTCAGATGCCGTTTGCATTTCTTTGCGGACTTCTTTTGGGATATATCGCCTGCGTTACAAACAGCATTTGGATGAGTATTGCGGTACACGCCCTCGTAAACGGGTTTTCATGTTTACAATACGCTTTAAATCTTTATATCGGAAACAATATCGCCGAATTTGTTATGAATATTTTAACGGTACTTATTATGGCTGTCGGCGTTGTTTCGTTTTTCTTCTATATAATAAGAAACAAAGGTATAAAAAATACACTTCTCAACAATGTTCACCCGGAACTCACCCTTTCGCAGAAGTTCGGCGCATTTATCACAAATCCCGTTATGTTTATTGCCGTGTTCATTCTTTTGGCTGAAGCATTTGCTGGGTTGAGTATTTCAAGATGAATAAAGAAGAATTGATGACA
>JAZUHA010000241.1:0-2805 GCA_045641485.1 Acutalibacteraceae bacterium | reverse complement strand
ATATTTACCGTTCGGATATACGGCAAATAAAGAAATATTAAAAATAAATGCATCGCATTATAAAAACACATTTGAATATCAGGAAGCTATTTATGAAGCGCTTACCGGTGATTCGGGTCTGTTTACGAAAATAAACAACGGCGTATTTAAAGAATCGTTTAAAACAACAACATATTATGAAAATAACACAAACAAAAAAACAGGCGAAAAATATGCCGAACAGGTAACCGGGAAGCAATGTACGCTTAATGCGGATATTACTTCAGACGGCAAAAACACATATTACATTATAACCGAAAAAAACGATGCCGAAATTACCGTAAATGCAAAAAGCACAACAAACAAAAAGAATGTTACGAGAACAGAGGACTTTAATGTAAGTGTACCGCTGGAAGTGGGTACTTACAAAAATGAAAATGTAAAACTGACTGTTTCAATTGCAAATAAAAATGCGGATAAATCCTATATTTCTTTGTATTCTATGGATTGCGAAAAATTAGAAAATCTCTGCAACGGTTATAAAACGGATGATTATACGGTAAACGGTACCGAAGTTACCGTAAACTGCAATTCGGAAAAAGGTAAACTTATAATTCTGCCGCTGTCTTACAGCGAAAAATGGGCAGTATCCGTCAACGAAAAACCTGTAACACCACATTGTGTTCTCGGTAATTTTATCGCTATAGAAGCTGAAAACGGAGAAAATTCAATAAAACTGAATTACAGTCATAATGATTTTAATTATTCGGTTATATTCAGTATATCGTTTTTGATACTCGGTATTATACTGTTTCTTATTGAAAAAAGGCACCCGCTTGAGAAAAACGCTTTGCTTAAGAAAGCATCTTTAATTCTTTTGGCGGTTACCGCAATATCAACAATAGCGGTTCTTTACATAGTACCGATTATCTTCACTCTGAAAAATATGCTGTGAGTATTAACCGATTAAATAAAGGGCGCAGAACGAAAAACAAAACAATAAAAACGATGGCTTTACGGTGAATTAAACGTTTAATAAACCGTAAAGCCATTATATTTTTATAAAAATTTGATGCGGCAGAATTTAACCCTTGCCGTATAATGCTTAATAAACCGTATTTCCTTCGTCAATATAATCATCAACATTTTGAGATGTAACTATGGTTGTGGGTATTATTATTTCTTTTTCGCAAGTTCCGCCGTTTAAAAGCAAAATTGCCGATTTTACGGCATCTTCTACCATAGACGGACTGTAAAGTGCGGAAGAAAGACCTAAAGATGCGTACTTTTCATTCTTAATCATTTTAAAGTATTCCTGCATTCCGCCGCCGCCCGTTATTGCTTTAATATCGTTTCTGCCGGCTTCTGTTACAGCTTGTACCGAGCCTATTGATGTTTCGTCATCAAGCGAGAATACGGCATCAATCTTTTTATGGCTTTCCAAAATATCGGTCATAACCTTAAGACCTGCATCACGGGTAAATCCGTCTAAGCTCACTTCAAAAATATTGCTTTGGTCATAGCCGATTTCTTTAAGATAATCGTAGAAGCCCTGCTTACGAAGTGCGGAAACCGAGCCTGCCGAAGGAACGTCAAGAACTGCTATTGTTGCACCGTTACCGACTTTTTCCGTAATGTATTTTGCGGATTGATAACCCATATCGAAGTTGTTTCCGGAAACTTTATAAATGCCGTCACATGCAATATCAAAGTCGAAACTTACTACGGGGATGCCCTGTGCGATAATTTCGGCAACGGAATCCTCCATGCCCGTCCATTGAGGCCACATAACTATTGCATCTGCGCCCCAGGTGATGAGGTCATTAAGGTTTGCTGCCATATCGGCGGCATCGGCAGAGGTTGTTATTTTATAGTTAATATCATTGTTGCGGCAGTACTTTTCGGCGTAGTATGCAACACCCGCTACCCAGCCGTGAGTAACTTCCGGAGCCGCAATGCCTATTTTATAAGATTTATCTGTTTTCGGGGTTTCCGTATTGCCCTGAGAACAGGAACAGAAAATGCCGGTAATCATAACCAAAACAATAATCAGGGATGTAATTTTCAATATTTTCTTCATAACACAAAAATCCTTTACAATAGTATAGTATGTTGAGTAGTAAGACGGTCGGTGCGAAAAGTCAATAATATGTATCAGTGTTTTTTAAAATCAAACGGCTCATACTCATCAAGAATAATTGCCTTTCCGGAATGAGCGGATTCATGGAGTGCATCTATCATGTGAATAACTTCGTATGTTTCATCGGGAGTTATAAGTTCGGGATATTTCTTATTTTTAACACAGTCGGTAAAATATTTCATCTGACAAAGGAAAGCATCACGCTCTTCGGGGTGAAGAACCTCAAGTCCCGTACCCTTACGCCATATTTTCATATTGCTTTCCTGCTCATCTGTATCGGCAATTCTTATACCTGCGTGGTAATCATATTCAAGTGTGGCTTCGGAGCCGATTATACTTACGGAAAAACTGAACGGATAACCCGTCTGCATTGTGAAAGATGCTTCTGCCATGGCGTGAACGCCGTTTTTACAAACTATGTTTGCCATAACGTTGTTGTAACATCCTGTTTCGTCTTTTGTGGCGTTTGCGTAACCGGATTTAAAGGGACCGGCAATATATCTTAAAAAATCGATATCGTGCACAAGCATATCGTGTATTGCACCGCCGCCTTGTTTGGGCATATTAAGCCATTTTGCTATGGCATCATCTCTTGAAGTAACACGGCGAAAACGCATCATATATATATCGCCGAATTCGTTATTGTCTATCATTTCTTTAATTTCGGCATAACCCTGCCAGAAACG
>JAZUHA010000240.1:0-3681 GCA_045641485.1 Acutalibacteraceae bacterium | reverse complement strand
ACTTCCTCTCGTTCCCTTTGAACCAAACTTCAACGTCTATATATCCCTCTCCGTATTCGGATTCGGAGTAATTGCAATAGGCTTCCGTCTTGTTCTCTATCTTGTTTACAAAGTCCTTGAATAACTGATACTGTGTCATTCGTTGTCCTCTATTCCCAAATCTTTTAAAACTAAATCGGCAATGTAACTATTTATTGATTTTCCCTGTGATTCGGCACGTTGCCGGAGCTGTTCTTCTGCTTCTTTTGGTAGTCTTATTGTCGGCCTCCAATATTTTGCCTTTTCATATTTTGCGGTGGCCCTTAATTGTGCTTTAGATACCATATTCTTTCCCTTTCGTAGTGGTTTGTTTGTATTGTTATTCCGCATAAAAGATTATACAGAAAAAACAAACAAATGTTAATATTTTATTCCTTATCAACCTCAAAAAACATATCGTTAATCGTTTCGTTTTCTGTAATCAAGTCCAGACATCTTGCAAACGTTCTGTAATAGTCACTGTTCATATCGTTTTCACAAATAGCCTTTAATTGATACAGGGCATTTTGAATATCGTTTAACGTGTCGTTTAAATATTCCTTATAATCGGCATAATCCATATCCATAGAAAGTTGGTATAAAATCTTTGCAGTCGTTTCAATATCTGATAAATATCTTTCATTCATTTTTGTTTGTCCTTTCGTTTTTTCCCGTATTGCCGATAGAACAGCATTATTTGTTATGCGATCTTTTCTAATACTCTTTTTAATGCGTATTTTGCATTATCATTTAATACTCGCTGCCAAGCTGACTGAGACGGGGCCCACTTAAAACCATGTGATTTCAATAATTCCCTCGTTGCCTCGTCAGGCTTTTCGTCAAAAATAATTTGCAGTCGCATTAATTCGGAATTTTCGATAATAGAAAAACCGTCGTGCTTTTCTTCTTTTGTTCCCTGTTCTTTTACTGCTTTTAACTTCTCTAAACGTTCTCGGCAGCGTTTGATCTCTGCGTTAGTATTTGAGGTGTCAAAAATACGGCCGGTGGCTTCAGTTACATTCTTCATATAGCCAAAAGCAAAAGAAATACTCCTTTTCAAATCTTTTGACAGCTCATCAGGCACTATTTCTTCTAAGCCTTCAAGCGTTCTGTTCTTCCTGTAAAAAGCATTTATAGCAATCATTTGTGCTTTATCTTTTTCAAGATCGGCTATTTTATCTTCCAGCATTTCAATGGCGTTTTCATCTGCTGATAAAATCGGCTGCTCACTGGTTAACAAGTTTTCGATTTTTCTTTTATATGCCATTAAATATTCATAATCTTTGTTTAGTGTTTCGCGTCGGCTGTTCTGGCGTTCCTTTTTTCTTACTGGAAAATTAGCCGGCCCACAAATCATAACAGACGGGCAACTTGCCTCATTGCGATAATATGCGTTTAAATAGTCTGCATACTTTTTAGAAAATCTCTCTATCATATACAATGCTTTATCATAAAGTGACGGCCTTTTTTCTTTTATTCCTGCCAAATAAACATCATACAATGTATTGACAGTACACTTGTATTCAGCAGTCGCACTGCCAGAAACATATTCACTAAAGCTGTTTATTTCTTTTGCTGTTTTTGCTGCATTTTCGTTAATTTCAAAAAATCTCTTTTCCATGTTAAGCCTCCATATTTTCTTTTTCATTTGATACAAATTTTAAACAATCCATATATAAATCGTAACCGTACAAATCACGAACCGCATTTAGTTTTTTAATATCAAAGTAAATTGTAAACGGTTCACACTTTACAGGAACCGGCAAAGCGGATTCCCGTATTGCGTTTATACAATTTAATTCTGCGGCTGTATGCGTCTTTTTCTTTAAAAACATTTCGCTATCTCCCTAAATCATATAAGTATTTTAAATTCGGATAAATAAATAGGTTGTTTCCATTTTTACTCCTCCCAATCTCTATTTATTGCGGTTTCTATTCCGGCAAGATAACTAACAATTATTACAAGCAATATCGCTATAAATTGACTCCAGCTAAGCATTTTTTCCTTTCTTGCCCTCGTAACCTCCGGGGCGGGTATTGGTTAAATATTTCCTTTTCTCCAGTTTTCCATAAATTCAAGTTCTTTCTCACCATTAGAAACGGATATTGGCAAAATTAATGCTTTTCGATCGTTCCCAGAAACGCGGGCCGGATATTTTAAATGCGTTAATTTATTTGGTATTTTTACGAAAGTGATTTTATTTGTTTGGCACCAGTCGCAAACGTCACATAAATATTGCGGGTTGAAAGATAATATTTTACCGTTATATTCGACTGTATAACCTTTTTTTAGTTTCTTTGTTTCTTTTGCAAAAACTCGGACTTCTTTTAAATCAAATTCAAAAGTTTCTGTGTCGTTACTATCATTAAAAAGTGTTTTACAATCTAATTGTTCATATGGTTCTGCTATACTATACCCAAAATTTTCAGAAGCATAAAAACCATAATAATCACTAAGAAAACAAAATTTTTCCTCACCGCATGCTGTTAGTTTGTGTGCTTTTAAAAGTTTGCTGCGTTTATCGTTGGCCTCATTGATTTTCATAAGCCTTTTAAGGATAGCCAAATCACTGCTTGCTTTTCCGGCATTCTTGTTGTTTTCTTCTCTTATGTTGTCCTGTAAAGCCTTTTTTAATGCGTCAAGATCATAACTATTAAATAAATCTAAAAGTTTTTTATTTGTTATCATTTTTTATCTTCCCTTTCGCTTCATCTTAAAATTGTTATTGTATGTTTTTCGGCGCTGCCGATCCACATAATAGAGCGATTAATACTTTCATCGTTTACGTTGTCAGCGCTAACTATAAAGCCATTGTTTGCAGTACATTTCCACGTTTCGCCCTCATACATAAAAACGTCGTTTTTTAATAAATAGTTTCCAGTAGTTTCCATTGTTTTTTATCCTCCGCTTTTGTTTAATTTATTTGTTGCCCGTTTTGCCGGTAGCACAGCAGTTTTTTATTATGCGTATAAACTCCAGTTTTCGTTTTTGCTTATTTCCTTAAAAAGCTCTAAGCATTTATCATTGTTCCAGTTTTCGCTTTCAGCCTGTATTCTTTTAAACTCTTTACGCGGTAAACCAGATATTAAAACTTTTTTTGTTCCTATTCCGTATGATACATAGAGATCGCCGGACGGTTCCCAAACACTAAAACTAATTACTAAATCGGCGCCGGATATTTTTTTGTATTGAATGTAGCGGCTGTTGTCGTAATATTCCAGATTAATTTTTAATACTTTGTTGTTTTCCAGTTCGATTTTTTTCGTTGCTCTTTTTTCATTCCATGTGAGAAAAAAATTGAGATCAAAACGAAAACCGTTTTTTAATTCCGCGTTAAATTTGTTGAATTGTTCCTTTGTTATTTTTGCCATTGTTTTCCCTTTCCGGCCGCCTGTATTGGCGGCCCCTTGTGATGTGGTTTATTTGTTTTATATCACGACGTCGTGATATTGTCAAGCAGTTTGTTCGATATATTTTGAAATAATTTTATCAAGCCATGTTGTGCAAAAGTTTTCGCGGGCGGCCTCACTCAAAAAATCAAATATCCCGGTGGCGCTGCCTGTTCCAGATAAACATAATTTGTTAAGTTTAAGAACATATTCTTTATTGTTTATACATGGAAGAGTAACAGACTTAATATATAAATCGTTTTCGAATTTATC
>JAZUHA010000239.1:0-6878 GCA_045641485.1 Acutalibacteraceae bacterium | reverse complement strand
ATTCGTAAACAGACTTCTGCGGATGGGTTATTCTTTCGGCGATGTAAAATCCGCCTTCAGAGAGTGTGGAATTGATTTTAAAAATTATTGACTTCAGACCGGAGGAAAAATGATGGCTAAAACAGTTGGTATGATAAGTCTCGGTTGTCCCAAAAACCGTGTTGATGCCGAATTGATCCTGAAAAGGCTTGCGGATGCCCGGTATATTATCGTTGATGATGCAGACGGTGCCGATATTGTAATAGTAATCACCTGTGCTTTTATTGAAGATGCAAAAAGGGAGTCTATTGATACGATTCTTGAAATGGCAGACCTTAAAGGCGACAAAAGACTGAAAAAAATAATCGTAACGGGCTGTCTTGCACAGAGGTATAACGAAGAAATTCTTTCCGATATTCCGGAAGCAGACGGCGTAATCGGTCTCGGTGCAAATGAAGATATTGTTGAAATTTGTGACAGGGTATATGAAAACGACGAGCCGTATGCGGTTTTCCCCGATAAGGAGAATATGATTATGGAGGGCGGCAGAATTCTTACAACGCCCGAGTATACATCTTATTTAAGAATAGCCGACGGCTGTTCAAACTGCTGTACATACTGTGCAATTCCCTCAATCAGAGGGCGTTTCAGAAGCCGTAATACGGAAGATATTCTTGAAGAAGCCGCAAATCTCTGCGAAGCGGGAGTTAAAGAACTTGTTGTAGTTGCACAGGACACTACCCGTTACGGCGAAGACCTTTACGGTGAATATAAACTTCCCGAACTTTTAAGAAAACTTTCGGAAATAGAAAAACTCAAATGGATAAGGCTTCTTTACTGTTATCCCGACAGAATAACAGATGAACTTATTGAAGAAATAGCGACAAACGAAAAAGTCTGTCACTACATAGATATTCCGATGCAGCATGCAGACGGCGCCGTTTTAAAAGCAATGAACCGTCACGGCGATAAAGAAAGCCTTTCGGCACTTATTAACAAACTTCGTGAAAAAATACCCGATATTGTAATAAGAAGTACATTTATTACGGGTTTCCCGGGTGAAACAGAAGAAGCGTTTACCGTTCTTTCCGAGTTTTTAAACGAAGCAAAACTTGATAAAGTCGGCTGTTTTGCCTATTCCCGTGAGGAGGGTACGGCGGCTTACGATATGGATAATCAGGTTGAAAAAGAAATTGCCGAAAACAGAGCGGAAGTTCTTATGGAACAGCAATACCGCATTGTTGAAGAATGTTTAAAAGAAAAATTCGGAAAAACCGTAGATGTACTCGTTGAGGGGTATGACGCATATACAGACAGTTACTACGGCAGGTCATATATGGAAGCACCCGAAATAGACGACAATATCATATTCACCTGCGGATACGATATTGAAGAGGGCGATATAGTACCCGTGGAAATTTTTGATAAGGATGAATATTCGCTTATAGGCGAAGCGGGATAAAAAATGAATTTACCAAATAAACTCACAACGGTAAGAATTATTCTTACACCGAGTTTTCTTGCACTGTTTTTAAGCAATATCCCCCATCACTTTCTTATGGGTCTTACAGTGTTTGCAATAGCTTCATTTACGGATTTTCTTGACGGAAAAATTGCAAGAAAAAACAATATAGTAACTGTTTTCGGTCAACTTGCAGACCCGGTTGCCGATAAAATTTTGACAACCTCGGCACTTCTTGCGTTTATGCAGTTCGGGCTTTGCAATATCTGGATAATAATGATAGTTCTTTTAAGAGAATTTACAATAACCTCTTTCCGTCTTGTTGCCACGGCGCAGGGTGTTGTAATACCGGCAAACATTTACGGCAAGTTAAAAACCATATCACAAATGGTATTTTCACTTGTAATAATGCTTCTGTCAGAACTTAACGATATCAAAGTTTTGCCTGCGAATTTCCCGTTAAGCACGGTTTCAAACGCTCTTTTGTGGGTGACTGCCGTTCTTTGCGTAATTTCGGGAATAATCTATGTAAAACAATCTGCAAAAATAATTAACTTCACTAAATAATTTTCGGAGGAAATATGTATCTTTACAATTCATTATCTCACAATAAAGAAAAATTTGTAACAAACGAACCGGGCAAGGTTAAAATGTACACGTGCGGTCCTACCGTATATCATTTTGCACATATAGGAAATCTTCGCAGTTATATTTGTGAGGATATTCTCGAAAAATATCTGCGCTTTTCAGGTTATGATGTTAAGCGTGTTATGAACATAACCGATGTGGGTCACCTTTCTTCCGATGCCGACGAGGGCGAAGACAAAATGGTTAAAGGCGCAAAAAGAGAGCATAAAACCGTTATGGAAATAGCAAAGTTTTATACAGATGCTTTCTTTGACGATTGCAGAAAACTCAATATAAAAACTCCCGATGTAGTGGAGCCGGCTACCCACTGCATTCCCGAATTTATTGAGATGGTAGACGGGCTTATGAAAAAAGGCTATGCCTATTTCGCAGGCGGAAATGTTTACTTCGATACTTCCAAACTCAAAGAGTACTATGTATTCAACAAGCACGACAGCGACGAACTTATGGTCGGCGTAAGAGAAGGCGTTGAAGAAGATGTAAATAAAAAGAACAAAAATGACTTTGTTCTCTGGTTTACAAAATCAAAATTTGAAGAGCAGGCTTTGAAATGGGATTCACCGTGGGGCGTAGGTTATCCCGGCTGGCATATAGAATGCTCCGCAATAAGTTTAAAACATCTCGGTGAAAACCTTGACATTCACTGCGGCGGTATAGATAACGCTTTCCCGCACCATACAAACGAGATAGCACAGAGTGAGTCATATATAGGTCATAAATGGTGCAACTACTGGTTCCATGTACTTCACCTTAATACGTCAAGCGGAAAAATGAGCAAGTCAAAGGGCGAATTTTTAACCGTTTCGCTTCTTGAGGAAAAAGGCTACAATCCGCTTGCTTACCGCTTTTTCTGCCTTCAGTCCCATTACAGAAAAGCACTTGTATTTTCTTATGAAAATCTTGATAATGCACAGGGTGCATATAATAAACTTCTTGCAAAAATCGGAGCATTAAAACCCGTTGACAGCGACGAAATCGACAAAGAAGCCGCAGAAAAACTTACAGCCTCTTTCAAAGATGCTCTTGATAACGATATCAATACTTCACTTGCGATAACGGTGCTTTACGATGTTTTGAAATACAAAACAAACGATAAAACAAAACTCTTCCTCCTTGAAGATTTTGACAGAGTGCTTTCTCTTGACCTTATTAACGGTGCAAAATCGCTTAAGGAAACAAAAAAAGAAGACAATCAAACCGATAATGCTTCGGTTGACCCGGAATTGGCAAAATATGTTGAAGAACAACTTCTTTTAAGAGCAGATGCAAAGAAGAATAAAAACTGGGCGGAAGCAGACAGAATTCGTGACGAACTCACCGCCAAGGGTGTAAAAATTCTTGATACACCCGAGGGCGCAAAGTGGAGTCTTTAATTCGGGAGAAAGAATATGACGAGTAAACAAAGAGCAGAATTAAGAGCGCAGAGCAATACTCTTGAGCCGATTTTTCAGATAGGCAAAGAGGGTGTTACGGATGCGGTTATAGCACAGGTTGAGGGTACCTTTAACACCCGTGAACTTTTTAAAATAAAAGTTCATCTTGAAACAACTCCCGCACCCGTAAAAGAAATTGCTTCGGAAATAGCCGAAAAAACAGGGTCTGAGGTCGTTCAGGTTATAGGCGGTACAATAGTACTTTTCAGATTAAATCTTCTGCTTCGGGAAAAAGAAGCGGAAAAAAAGAAAAGGGCAAAAGAAAGAGAAAGAAAAGAAGCCATAAAAAGAAGAACGGAACGCACGAAGATGAAATACGGAAAGTTTTAAAGTTTTCGGTTTTTCAGTTTTCAGCGCGGATAACAGGGAGTTTGTTCTCCGATATTTACCTTTCTAATACGATTCAATAATTTAAACAACCGATTTATCGTTCTGTAAAAATCAGAATAATAAATCGGTTGTTTTTTTTAATGTATCAAATTTGACAATTCGTATTAAACCGAAATGAGGATAAAAACTCATTGATATACATAATCAGTTATAAATCGGAGCGAAGCGACCCGAAATTCCTAATTCCTAACTCCTAATTCCTCACTGAATCGGCTATTCAGGCTAAAAACTAAAAACTACGAAGTGCGCTGACAACTGCAAACTGAAAACAAGCAGTCAAATAATGCGCATTTGCGGTATTTTAATTATATTTCGGCAAATAATCTCCGTGTGCTTCGATAAGGTCGTCGCAGAGATGAACGATTTCATCTATGGAAAGTTCTGCCGAAGTATGCGGATCCATCATAGCCGCCTGATAAATTGTTTCTTTCTTTCTTGTAACTGCGGCTTCTATTGTAAGAAGCTGAACATTTATCATAGAAGAGTTCATTGCGGCAAGTTGAAGCGGAAGCGGTTTCTGACGGCAGGGCTGAATACCGTATTTATTTACAAGGCACGGCACTTCGACACACGCTTCAGCGGGAAGATTGGGAATAAGACCGTTATTTATGACATTACCGTCGATTTTATAGGGAATATCGGTTGCGATAGGTTCCATAATTGATGAAGCGTATTGTTTTGTTCTTTCGTGATGAACTTCGTTATTAAGATAATTTTCTTTTTCGTTTTTCCATCTTGCTATCTGATTTATACATCTTCTCGGATATTCGTCAAGCGGAATATTGTATTTCTCAATAAGTTCGGGGTAATTCTTTTTAATAAAGAAGTTGTTGTACTCGGCGTTATGCTCACTCGATTCCGTGCAGTAATAGCCGAAACGGCGGATGTATTCATATCTTACAAGGTCGTATTTTTCGGTATGGTCGCCGTCTAAAACCTCTATGGCTCTTTTGCGGATTTCGGGGTAAAGATCGGTGCCGTCGGCATCTTCGATTTCAAGAAGCCAGCCCATGTGGTTTATGCCGTAAATGCTTTCACGGATAGGTTCTTTGTATTCGATTCCGAGACCGTCTAAAAGAGTTCTTGAGCAGTGCTGAACGGAATGGCAGAGACCTACGCTCTTAATATTTGTGTATCTTCCCAAAAATCCGGTAAGTTGTGCCATGGGATTGGTGTAGTTTAAGAAATAGGCGTTCGGGCAGACCTCTTCCATATCGTCGGTAAAATCTTTTAATACGGGAATTGTTCTCAATGCTCTGAAAATACCGCCTATACCGTTTGAATCGGCAATAGTCTGACGAAGCCCGTATTTTTTCGGAACTTCAAAGTCAATAACGGTGCAGGGCTCATAAAGACCTACCTGGATTGCGTTGACAACAAAGTCGGCATTTCTTAAAGCATCTTTTCTGTTTTCAACTCCGAGATACTTTTTTATTTCCGCTCTGTTTTCGTTGATGTTTCTGTTTAATGCCGTTACCATTATGTATGATTCGTCAAGACGAACGGGGTCAATATCGTAAAGTGCTATTTCGCACTCACGAAGTGACGGAACGAGCATAACATCTCCCAAAACATTTTTTGCAAATACGGTGCTTCCGGCACCCATAAAAGTGATTTTCATATTATATTTCCTTTCTTGATTTTTGTTTTTTTATAATTATAACCGTAAGAATAACACCTGCGACGGCAAAGGCGGAAGAAATCACCATGGCGGATTTAAGCCCCGCCTGTTCGGGCGTTATTGCGAGTGACTGCGATATATTTTTCGCAAAATCGGTTTTCGTGATTATATCCGTAAGCGAACCCATAAGTTGAGGTGCTACGGAAGCGCCGAAGTCACCGCCTGCGGCAAGAAGTGCAAAGACGACGACACCGCAGTTAGGGTATGTATTTTCGGTCCATATAATCGTGCCGGGCCAAAGCATTGAAACAAAAAGTCCGCAAAGAACGCAGAATATAAGTCCCGTTACCGGACTTCGTGAAAGCCCTACGGTAAGATAGCAAACCGCCGCACCCGTAAAACTTACAAGCATAACCGATGATATGTTTCTGCCGATTTTACCGTAAAGAGTTCTTGATATGCCGAGCATAACCGAGAAAAGTGCAAGCCCGAAAATATCGCCCCAAAATTTATCTATTCCGAGAGCCGTTTCGATATAACTTGAGCACCACTGAGTCATATTGTTTTCGGCGGCAGAACCGAAAAATATACATAATATGAACGGTAAAACGCCCCTGAGCGAATTATCGCTTTTTTCTTTTCCGGAAGTTGCACCTTTGTACATTTCCGGGATTTTTCCTTTTAAGAAAAACACGGCGGAAAAGACGGGGAGAATTGCCCAGAATACGGCAAGATAATGCCAGTTACGGGTACCGAAAATTTTTAAAAATGCGGTGCTGATAATTACCACGGTAACAACGCCCCAGGCGTAAACCGAGTGAAATTTGCTCATTTCTCTTTCGGGATTGTCTTTGTAAATCGCCGCTATTGTCGGACTTAAAAGCACTTCCGAAAGCCCGGAAGCCACGGAAAAAACAATTGTTCCGAGAACTATTCCGAAATAAGGTGCAGACGGAAAAACAAGCGGGAAAAATGCGTAAATAAGAAGTCCCGTAACGGTGATAACAGGCGTAATACGGAGGGCTGCCGGGATATTGAATTTCCTTGAAAATAATGAAAAAACAATATCTATTATAAGCTGAGAACAGAAATTAAATACTGCAAGAAGCCCTAAACGGGTATAAGAAATACCGTAATCGTTATGAAATGTAACAAACAAAAGCGGCGAAAGACAAATTACCGCCGCCTGAGAAGCACATCCAAGATAACAGGCGTATTTTGTATAAAGAAGTTTTTTATCCATATTTTAAAGTGATTATTTTACAATCTTTGTTACGGCAAAGCAACGAAGAAACATAAAATCGCCTTTCTTCATATATGTAACAGACTTTTGATAAAGTATAGC
>JAZUHA010000238.1:0-3061 GCA_045641485.1 Acutalibacteraceae bacterium | reverse complement strand
GAGGGGATCTTTCGGAAATTTCGGAAGCCATTCATAAAATCCGCGTTTTCGTGCTCTACCACTTGAGGGAGAAAAATATTTACGGCAAAGGCGCGGTTTTTGATCATCCTCGTTGCCTACCTATTGAGGGAAGAAAAATATATTTTTTCAAAAGGCTTAATTTTTAGTCTTTCTCGTGATCTACCCATTGAGGGAAGAAAATTGCAAAACAGACACAACTTTTGACCTCTCTCAATGAGGACAAAGAAGAAAATCCTGAGTCTGCGCAGGAAGCTGACGGAAATGAGTGAACGGGAAAGCGAGCGCGAAGAATTCATCCGTGCTATCCGCAAGTTCATGGAAATGCGGACGCTGACCAAGCAGGTCCTGAACGAGCTCATCGATCACATCGACGTGTACGAGGTGCAGGGAACGGGCAAAAAAAGACCCAACGCCTTGTCATCTACTACAAGTTCGTCGGGTATCTGGACATTGACCCCACGCAGTGCCATCCGAACTACACCGCCGATATCCGCGAGGGTGTTGCCGTTGAGTATGTTTCCTGCGAGCCAACGGAAAATCTGAAAGAGCTGTTCCCAGAGCAGTACGGCGTGGACGATGATTTTGAGGAAGAAGAAACGGAGCAGGCGTAAACCTGCTCCGTACATAAAAATCGAAAATACCTGAGTCCGGTATTGCCCGAGCTCAGGGTGACGCGCATCGGTCACTATCATTTCTCTTTGTGGCTCCACTACCAGACACCATATAATGTGCTGATAGCATCAACGCCGTAACCGCCCCAAGAAATGACAGTAATCATGACTGGGTTAGTCACAACCCCCAGCAGTACGAGAGGCTATAAAAGCATCATTACTATGCTGGAGGCTACCAAAATTTTTGCATTTCTGCTCATTCGTATTTCCTCCTTGTTAAAACTCCCCAGCGAACTGCGTCTGCAAAAGCAGGGTGCATTTATATTATACAACACATTCGCAAAAGTGCAATATATCCGCAAAAAACAAAAGTGGATATAACTGAAATCAGTTACATCCACTCGATATGGTTGCGACAGACGGATTTGACAACATCTTTATCACAATACTATATCAAGCAGTTTTCTTGTAATATCGTAAATGTCAAATTGCTTTAGACTTTCTATGTAACTCGCAAAAAGCAGGTTTGCGACTTTCTGCGGATAGAATTAATATGCACTTTTCGGCAACAACTTCAAATCTTCCACTGATATTTCACCAAATCGACTTTATATCCGATTACCTCAACACCGTCGTTTTCTAGCCTTTGTTTCTGCGTTTCTATGCCGCCGATATCACCGAAGTTTCGGGCAAGCTCGCCCTTTTGATTTACCACCTTGAAGCACGGTTGATTTATCGGGTCGGGATTGTTGTGCAGAATGTTCCCGACAACCCGTGCAAGCCGCTTGTTGCCCAAATATTCCGCAATCTGCCCGTAGGTAACGACCTTGCCTGCGGGTATTGTTTTAAGAAAATCATATACTTTTTGTTTCATAGCTGCCGCCGCCCTTTATATCAACGAAAGATATCCTCCGCCGTTTTTTATGCCGAAGCAGTCGTATTTTTGCCATACTTCCGATTTTTCATACGAGTCGCAATGTGCACCGAGAAAATTAAAATAATATCCTCCGCTTTCGTATGTAACATTGCCCATAAAATGATTGCCGAATGCGGCAAGCGAGCAGACATACGGAATAATATCCGCTTTTTCCGCCATTCTGTGAAGCGGACATTTGCTGCCTTTGAACAGCACATACGGCGAGCCCAATGTGAGCACATTAAGCGTTTTGTAGATTCTTTTCAGTTCCTCATCTGCACCGAGCTGCTGGCATACCATTCCGCCGAGGCTGTGGCCTATGTAAACAAGGCTTTCGCCTGCGGGAATTTCTTTTTTTATAGCTTCTTTTACAAGAGAAAAGAATATGTTTTCTCTCGAACTGCCGCTTCTGATGCACACGGGAATACCGAGCGGGTCGGCCTTTTTCATTGAGCCGTTGGTGCCTCTCAGACCGATAACCCATACATTTTTGTCATCGCTCCCGGGAGCAGAAAGCACGGCTTTTCTGATTTTAAACGGATCGGCGTTTGATATGAAGGCGTATGCGTCGTTGATGTTTCCGATTACGGCTTTTTCTTCGCTCATATTCTCTCCTCCGATTATCTTATGAACATTCCAAAGTATCAAATTGATACTTTGGGACTTTTGAAGTGATACTTTGAAAATTGCTCAGCCCAGAAATCAATTAAAATATTTAAGTGCAAAAATCAGCGCTATGCAAACTGCAGCGATTATAAATACAGCCCAGCCGAGTGCTTTTTTTGATTTCTTTTTCGGTTGATTTTGCTGCACGGGGATTGTATACGGCGGTTTTGTCGGTTGCTTAGTCTGTGTCACTTTTTCGGTGGGGTGTGGTGTTATTGCTTTGTGATACATTGCAAGCGGATCAGTTTGATTCATTATTCTGCTGTGAAAATTTTCAATCCACTCTGCATCTCCGGGCTCGCACATATTTTCTTCGGTGCAATCCGGCTCGTGCGAAATTTGATTTCTCACCCAATTATAATGCTTGAGTAGCTTCAAATCCTCATCCCAACCGCTGACAAGGTGTGAACCGCGAGGCGTGTTTTCCATTTCGTCATAATAGTGTTTAACGCCGTGAATATCACCGTATATTTCGTTGCACAACTTTTCGAGTCTTTTGAAAGAGTTTATAAAATTCATAATTCTGCTTATGGAACCCCTTTCACGATTATGTAAATATTATATCACTTTCCCTCGATTAAATCAATGATCAGCATGGGAGAGTGTAAGGTGGTGAAATGAAAATATCATAGACTCTTTGCCAATCTAAAATCATATTGAGCACGAATGTTGTATGAAAACCGGGAATGCAGAATTCGGCAAGTTTTGAACCGATTCTATTGAAAAGGTAATTCTGTTATGCTAAAATACATAAGAAGACTGATGGCAAAAAAATCAAAGACTTGGTATTGTGCAGGTAGATGAAGCGGTGTGGGAGCATCTGGGCGAGGACGAGAAAGCGGAGATC
>JAZUHA010000237.1:0-3491 GCA_045641485.1 Acutalibacteraceae bacterium | reverse complement strand
TAAATATTTACGACTTTTTGACAGAAGAAAATATCTTTGAAAAATAAGTCAAAAACAAAAATAAAAAAGCCCTCGGATAAATCCGAGGGACAATTTTTATAAATCAATCAAATTAAGCGTTATGAAGTGCAGCTTCACCGTCTAAAGCATTTGTAGCTGTTACGTCTTCAACTTCAACTTTAGCAGTTGTATCAGCATCTGTTGATGTACCTGCATCGGGAGCAGTGATTGTTACTTTATAAGTATTACCTGAGGGGCAGAAAGGAAGAGTCTGGAAGAGACCTTCAATAGTGGACTGTTCATAACCAGAACCGGAAGCACCCGTAACTGTACCTTTGTTCTGATCGGAAGTGATGCTGAAAGCACCGGCATTTGTATGCTGTTTACCGTCAACAGAACCCATGAGGTAGTTGTTTACCTGAGAAACAATTTCTCTCTTGTTAGCTTTGCAAGTTTTTGTTCTTGCGTTCTTTGTAACAGCGCTGTAGATCGGAACTGCAACTGCTACGAGGATTGCCATGATGACAACAACGATCATCAATTCAACGAGGGTGAAACCCTTTTTGCTCTTCATAAATTTAAACATTTACGAACAACTCCTTTTAACAAAAATATTTTTCTATATTATTGGTAAGTGTTATTCACCCTCACCACTAATACCTATGTAACCGAAAGGTTCTCATTGCTGAAATAATATCACATTTATCGGATTTTGTAAATACAAATTAAGCAAATTTTTCATATTCCGCTTTTTGCACAATATGCAACGTGAAAATTTAGTGAATTTGCTTCATTGATACAATTTAACCGAAAGACCACTTAATAACGTGAACTTTCCGTAACCTTTAATTACATTATACACATTATTTTGCATTTGTAAAGTACTTTTTTGAAATTTTTTAAAAAATGTCTCAAAAAGTAAAACTCTTACCGTTTATTTTACGATTTCCCCCATAAGTCCTGGAGTGGCAAATGATGCATTGCTTTCATCTGTATCAATGTGCATTGCGGGTGCAAACTTATCGCTTACTCTTACAACAACATCACCGAA
The DNA here is from genome assembly GCA_045641485.1 of Acutalibacteraceae bacterium. Lineage (GTDB taxonomy): Bacteria > Bacillota > Clostridia > Oscillospirales > Acutalibacteraceae > DTU089. Next base: position 2,440 of record JAZUHA010000237.1, on the reverse strand, counting down.
AATAAGATTTCTGCCTTCTGTTTCAAGTTTAACGCCTACAATTTCTTTATCTTTAAGACCGAACTCCTCGGCTGTCTTTGTATCAAGGTGAATGTGGCGCTTTGCAACTATAACGCCTTCTTTAAGTTCAACTTCACCCTCCGGTCCTTTTAATGTGCAGGCACCGCTGTCTTTAATATCTCCGCTTTCTCTTACGGGAGCGGTAACACCTATTGAACGGGCATCTGAAGCGGAAAGTTCTACCTGGCAGGCGGGTCTTACGGGACCGAGAATCGAAACTGCGGGGAACTGACTCTTGGGTCCTATAACCGCTACTCTTTCATTTGAAGCGAACTGACCCGGCTGTGAAAGGTCTTTTTTTACGGTAAGTTCATATCCCTTGCCGAAAAGAACCTCAAGTGCTTCTTTTGTAACATGAACATGACGTGCCGATGTTTCCACAAGTACTTTTGACATAAAAATATCCTTCTTTCAAATATTAAAATTACCGTAAAATTATATACTTATAACAGAAAAATGTCAATACAAGTCTGTCGCTTTAAAACAATATACAAGAAAAAGTATTATAAAGCATCAACCGTTATTCAATCGATTCGTATTCTTCTTTATTCTGAACTAAAACTTCATCTAAAATTCCATTTATTCTTTCAAGCATAAATTCTATAAATTCTGTGGAGTCTCCGGAAGCGTTACAATTATTTATTGCACTGTAATAATCTTCCTGAAACCCCGCTATACGGCTTTCTATCGGAATATACCGGAATACGGGGTTCCAATTTGAAAGAAGTGCGGTCTGCCATAAACGAGCCATTCTGCCGTTGCCGTCGGAAAACGGGTGGATAAAAACAAACTCATAATGAAAAACAGATGAAAGAATCAGAGGATGCACCGTATCTTTATTAACTTCCATCCAACCGAACAAGTCCGACATAAGTTCATTTACCATTTCGGCAGGCGGAGCCATAAATATACAGCGGTCACCGTCAAACACTCCCTCCGCACCCTTGTGGAACACGCCGGATTCTTCCACGGTGAGATATGTCATAACCCCGTGTACTTTTTTTAAATCATCAAGAGAATACGGATTTACATCTTCCAACATATCATAAGCCGAAAAAGCGTTTTTTACTTCCTGTATCTCTTTTTGAGGACCCAAAACAATACGGTCATTTAGTATTGCACGAACTTCACCCTCGCTCAAAGAGATCGCTTCTATCTTAAGTGAAGAGTGTACCGATCTTATTCTGTTATTTCTTCTTAAATTCGGTTTCGACTCAAGCTTCCTGTATACTCCGAGTTCACCGAGTTTTTGCGATATTTCCGATACAAGAACAAGCATACTGTTTGTTATGATGAACGGAGGCTCATAATTTTCCAAAATACTCACCGACTTTCATGGATATTATACCATAATAAACAGAATGTTTCAATCATTATACTTGTTTAAATAATAAATTTGTGATATAATGCAACTGCAATCAGGGGAATCGGGTAAAAATCCCGAACGGGCACGCCGCCGTGATATGCAAAAGCAAATCTTAATATTGCTTTAAAATTTTACCTTTATCTGCCGCAACAGATGAAACGCCATTGAATTATTCGAGAAGGCGGTAAAATGCATTAAGTCGAAATACCCGGTTGCAAAACTTTGTGTTACGGAAAATCCGTATGTTGCGAGTGCCGGCATAACAAAGAATATTTTTAAGGAGAAAAAACAATATGAAGAAAAACAAAAATTTTAAATTTTTGTTGTCTTGTATTCTCTCGGTTGTACTTGTTGCGGCAATCGTACTTTCTTTGGCAGGATGCAAAAACAACAAACCCGAAAACAGTGAGACCTCTGCCCCGGTAACACAAACGGCAGATATCACTCCCACCGAAATCGGCAACGGCGAACACTACTTTACATTTACCGTAAAAGATGCCGATGGTAAAGAAACGGTCTTCGACATTAAAACAGACGAAAAAACCGTAGGCGCCGCCCTTTTAAATGAAAAACTCATTGACGGTGAAGACGGCGAATACGGACTTTATGTAAAAAGCGTTCTCGGAATTACCGCCGATTACGACAAGGACAAAGCGTTTTGGGGATTTTATGTAAACGGCAATATGGCTCCCGCAAGCGCTGACCTTACCGATATTAAAGACGGCGAAACATACTCATTTATTTACTCAAAATAATGAAAATATCATTAAAAGAAAGTGTATTGTTTGCCCTGCTCGGCGCTTTGATGTTCGTATCAAAATTCGTAATGCAGTTTTTACCGAACATTCACATTGTGGGCGTTCTGATAGTTGTATATACACTCTGTTTCAGAAAAAAAGCGCTCTGTCCGTTATATATTTATATATTCCTTGAAGGCTTATTCTTCGGATTTAATATGTATTGCATTCCGTACCTTTATGTCTGGACTGTCCTTTGGGGTGCAGTAATGCTTTT
>JAZUHA010000236.1:0-2041 GCA_045641485.1 Acutalibacteraceae bacterium | reverse complement strand
AAATGCAACTTAAATTTTTGTGAGACTTTCGATATAATATTAGGGTATAAAGATGCTTCAGCTATTTATAAAGAAACTGTCAAATTGTGTGGATATGGTGCATTTTTGATTTCAACAAATGTTTCAATTAAAGAACAAGGAATAACACGTAGCGACTACAAAATTGAAATTTCAACTGACAAATAATTAACGACTAAAATTGAATATAGTATTGATTTAACAATCGGTTATGCCGGTCGTTTTTTGGGGGAACAGTTTGGGGACGGCAGACTGTGTCAAAAGTCATTGAAAAGTCATTGAAAAGTCATTGAAAAATCAGTTGCTTTATGGTATAATAATTACAGAAAAAAAGTATCAAAAGCAGGTGAATTTATGGGAAAGTATGTACAAGGATTCAATGTAAATCAAATGTCTTTTTTGCCGCTGTCGTTTGATGAAATGATAGATGAAGATAATGCTGTTCGCGGAATAAGTGCAATAGTAGATACGCTTGATAAAGATAAACTTAATTTTACACATACACAAACCAAAGCTACCGGCAGACCGCCGTATGATCCGATTTGTATGTTTAAGATATATCTTTATTGCTACTATAACAAAATCCGGTCATCACGTTGCATTGAAAAAGAATGCAAACGAAACATTGAACTCATATGGCTTACGGGCGGTTTAGCACCCGATCATAAGACAATCGCCGAATTCCGCAAAAACAACAAAAAAGCTATAGAGGCAGCACATAAAGAATTTGTACACATCTGCGATGAATTAAAGCTTATCGGAAAAGAAGTTGTTGCTGTAGACGGAACAAAGATAAGAGCAAATAATTCACGAAGAAAAAATGTCACCATAAACAAGCTTAATAAAATGATAGAGCATCATAATGAAAATATACATGAATATTTAAAACAGCTTGTCGAAAATGATATAGCAGAAAGCACCGATACAATAAAAAGTAAGTTGAAAAAGGCACAGGATAAAAAGCTTGAATGTGAAGAAATGATTTCCGAAATGGAAAGCGAAGGAATAAAAGAAAAGTCATTGACTGATGGCGACAGCAGGCAAATGGGTGTAGCAAACAAAGGTACTGATATAGCGTACAATGTACAAAATGTTGTGGACTCAAAAGAACACATAATAGTAACAACCGATGTAGTGAACAATCCTGCGGATCAAACGCAGTTATATGCAATGGCAGAAAAGACGACAGAAGAATTAGAGATAACAAAACCGGTTAAGGTTTTAGCTGATAAAGGCTATTGGAGAATTGAAGATTTGGTGAAATGTCATGAAGACGAAAAAATAGAAGCGATTGTATCAGTACCTAAAGAACAGGGAATACAGGGGTATCGAAAATCAGATTTCACATACAATGCAGAAAATGATGAATACATTTGTCCGATGGGAAACACGCTTAAAAGATGGAAAGGGAAAACTGCCACTTACACCAACAAAAAAGCGTGCAAAGAATGTCCTAACAGGGATAAATGCACTAAAAACAAGCAAGGCAGACAAATAGTACGAAATGAAAATGAATCCATAATAGAAGAAGCGGTAAAACGATATAAAGAGAATTATGAATTATACAAAAAACGCCAGCAACTTGCGGAACATCCATTCGGAACAATAAAACGAAGTCTTGGGTATAATTATTTTTTGCTGAGAGGATTAGAAAAAGTTAAAACAGAAAACTTCTTGCATGTGCTGATATATAATTTAAAACGGGTACTGAAAAAATTCTCGGTACCTGACCTTGTTGACCGATTAAAAGAATTAAAAGGTCAACAAGGTGAAAATACCTCTTTATTTTTGTGCAAATTCAAGCGGAATTTCTTATTTTGTGGAAATTTTATCCAATTTCACGCAAAAAATAGACTGTTTGAATTCTGCTTTTGACACAGTCTGACGGGGCAGTTATTGTTACAAAATATGTGACTGTTTAACAAGTTATGCTATATCGTGAGTTTGCCTCGAAAACAGTAAGAGCTTCCGAAAAACTGCTCGGAAGCTCTGTTTTTAAGCCAAAATCGCCTGTATATGAGGA
>JAZUHA010000235.1:0-4790 GCA_045641485.1 Acutalibacteraceae bacterium | reverse complement strand
TACGGTGACGGTATTCATCAGTGGAACGGTACCGATAAACTGTTAGTTGATAACTGTTGGATTTATCAGTGTTACGATACCGGCATAACATGGCAGGGCGACTATGAAAGTGTGGCTGTCGGTGTTGACGATACTTACAAGAATATAACTTACGAGTCAAATCTTGTTGAGTATTGCACCTTGTCGTTTGAGTTTTGGCATGCAAATAACGGCGCTACTTATATTTCACCTGCAACCGTTCAAAACTTTAAACTTATTAACAATATCAGCCGTTTTGCCGGCTACGGTTGGGGCAGACAGCGCCCCGACATGCAAGGAGTTCATATTACCGGCTGGCAGCATATGTTCCCGACTGCAAAGGGAAATGAAATTTCCGGTAACATCTTTGATGTATGCTCAACCTATATGGTTAACTGGCAAATTCAAGTTGGCGGAAATAACGGCGAATGGGATATCCACGGTAACTCATGGTATCACGGTAAAACAACCTCAGGTCAGGGCTTGATTTACGGCTCATGGACTTTTGCAACCGATCTAAAATCGCTTTTATCGGCAGTTGCTGTTTTTGATAAAAATCCTGCAAAGGTTGAATGGGTTGATTTGAATTTTTAATTCTAACTTAAAAATTACAAGGAGAAAAGTTATGAAAACTAAAAGAGTTTTTTATACAATGTTAACGGTAGTTGTAACCCTTTCATTGATATTGTCAAGCTTTGTTATCGTTCATGCTGCCGGAACAACACTTGAAGCAAATAGCCCTGAAACTTTGAAAGAAGCTTTTAGCAAGGTAGGGGATAACGATGTTATCAATATTACCGGCGATATTGTAATGAATGAAGGGATTTACAGACAGTACGGTAATTTCAAAATTACCGGAACCGGCTCTGTAACCTGGACGAGTGAAAAGGGTTTGAATTTGGATGCCTGCACGGTTACTATGGACGGTGTTACCTTAAAACAGGCAGAATCAGTTGCAAGCAACGGTGACAGTTATCTTATTTTCCTTGAAAAAACCGGCTCCGCAGGTGCAAAATTAACTATTAACGGCGGTAATTATTACGGCCATCTTACTTTCAAAAAAAGTGATAACCCCAGTGCTGTAAACACTTATATTATTAACGGGGGAAAATTCTATCAAACGGATTATCGCCTTTTTACCGCCAGTGTAAACTATACTAATATAACAATAAACGGCGGAGAATTTTACGGCAGTTCATCAAGTCAGCCGATGTTTTTTACCGGCACTGATGATGCAACGGGAATTCTTGATGTTAAGGGCGGAACATTTAAAATGCCCAAAGAAGGTGCCGGTGCAAAACAAGATATCTTTTCTGTCGGTCCGATGAAGCGGTTTTCATTCGGTAATTCCGATGGCACGGGTCCGTCCGTAACTTATAACGGAGAGGGAAATATATTCTCATTTGTTGATGATATTTATGCAGAGGAATTTGAATACAGTATTTTCGGCGGAACCTTTACGCATAATGGCTCCGGAAATATCATAGGATTTGACGGTGAGAAAGAATTTTCGGCAAACCTCACAGTTTATAAGGCAACCTTTAAGCATACCGGGAGCGGTAGCTTTATTGATACACCCGTAAGAACTTCAAACGGATTTATCAATTTTAATGAAACTGTATTTAATTATACGGGTAAAGGTATTCCGTTTGTTTTAGCTCAAAAATGTAATAATATTTTTAACGGTTTAAATATTACTCAAACTTCTGCTAATGAAATTTTCAATGTAAATGACGGTGTTACCGTTGTTATTTTGAATTCTAAAATCAAGAATAACGGACCTGTTATCAAGGTAAAAAGCGGAACAGCCGAGATTTACACTCCGACTGAAACCACATTAACATCTACTAAGGGCAGTGTAATTACCGGAAATCATAATCGTTATTATAAAGATTTGCCTAAAATGCTGGTAATTGATTACGGTGAAAATTCAACGGCAGTAGCTCAGACATATATGGAGCTTACTCCGGGTAAAACATATCAGTTTGATATTGATTACAAACCGGCAAGTATATTTATGAAGGCAGATTATCAAGTTATGTCTCTTCCAAACTTTGACACGGTAGAGGCAAATTTGACAAGTTCAAATCTTGAAAACAAGCATTTGTCCTTCCGCTTTACTGTGCCCGATGATGCAAAAGCAGGGAAAAAGAATATTTGTATTACTTTCGGACACTCACCGAAATCACAAGTAGGTAAGATGATTTATGCTTTTCCAATATTACGAATCGTTGAAAACGATGTAGCAAAAGGCGACAATTTGATTGAAGACCCTGATTTTTCTAAAACTCAAAGTCCGTTGCCTGAGGACAGCGAAGATGTTCCGTGGTCTTATTTTGATCGTGGAGCAAAAATGACCACAAGTTATATTACAGCATCGTTTTACGATTCATTACCCTCACCGAATCAGGAAAAGATGTGGACAATCGGTTCAAGGTCCCAGGAGCATTGGGGAGGAATTAAACAGGAATTCCAAATCAAAGGTAATACATACTATAAGTTTTCATTGGATAAAAAGGGTGTTAAAGGTGCAACTCCCTTAATAAGAATCGGAATAAAAGGCAGTGGATCTTCGTCTTACGAAGAGTCTGATATGTCAAAGGTTTGTTCTGAGTATAATATAGTTGATGTAGGAACAAAGTATATCTTTACTTTCAAAACCAAAACGCTGTTTTCGGGTAATAATTTCCGACTTTATTTAGCCAGAAACGACTCGGTTATGTCAAGCGATGCCGTTGCTTACTTTGCGCATGTTTCTCTTTGTGAGGACACTTCAAAAGGTAAGGGCACTTCGTATGGCGAAAACCTTATATTTAACGGTGATTTCAAATTCGGTGATTTCGGCGATATTACCAAAAGAAATGTTGATGTTCAATTATTCGGTTGGGATCAGATTACCGATGGCGAAATGTTTAACACATATAAGATGAATAAGCTTTCCGAAATTCCCGAGGATTTCTTCGCCATTAAAAATGTTTTGTCAGTCAAGAATGCTAACGGAACGGTTACTCAGTTCCAAACCGTTGAAAGCGGAAAACAGTATTGTTTCTCATATAATAATAAATACGAGAGCAATGAAACCGCAACTCCGTATATAGAAGCATTTACAAAGAACGGCTCTGTAAAAATCACTCCGGATAAAGTAACCAAAGATATCGGCGGAGTATATAATACTTCGGTTATCTTTACTATGCCGAATGATTTAATTGCAAGCAAAAATCTTCGTATCGGACTCCGATTTGATGATGAAAAAATCAACGGAAGCTTCTCTGACTTTTCTCTTTGTGCCGTTGATAAATACGGAATGCCGATCGGCGATAATTTTATAAAGGATTCAGGATTAGAGAAAACAAAATCAATCATTGATTACTCTCCCGATGCAGATATTGATGTTTGGATGAAGGAGGGCGAGTTTGATATAAATCCGGAAATCGTATTGGCAGATTATGAAATCTTCAATATAAGAATACCGCATCTTATGTTGCTTGCCGGTAAGAACGAAGGGGATTATGAGACAACCAAAGGATTAAATCTTAATATTTATCAGACCGTAAGCATTACTGCAGGTAAAAAATACCGCCTGACCTATAATGCCAAGTGGGCAGCAACCGGCAGAGCAGGAGGTTTAGATAAGGCATGTATTGAACTTACCTACAATGATGGCAATGCGTGGAAGGAACTCCCGAATCAAAAGACCGTTTCCGATACAGAGTATAAGGAAACCTGTATCTTTACGGCTCCTTCGGATATTTCTTCAAGCGGTAACTGTAAGGTTTCCATTTGGGTAAGCAGTGCTTATGTATCGGGATATTTTGCTAATTTCTCACTTGTGGAAATTGATGAAACCGGTAAACCCATTTCGTATGAACTTATTAAAAACGGTGATTTTTCAACCGGAACAAACGAAAGTTGGACGGTAAACGGCGGATATAGATTAAAGCAGTTTGCCGAAATACCCGAAAACTTCTTCGGTAAGGCAAAGAAGAATAATCCTCACATGATTGAATACAGCAAGACAGACGATTTTGCTTGGTATCGTTCGCATTTTATGCTTGAAGCCAATACAACTTATGAGATGGTTATCCAAAGAAACGATGTAAAATATCCTGAAGATAAAAAACCGTATTCTATAATGTATTTCTTCTATTACCGTGATGTTAACGGAAGTTTGTCAAATATTAACGGTGCTGTATCTGAAAAAAGTGAAGTACCGGAATTGTCAAATATTAAGGTTGAAGAATTAGCCAACAATAAGATTAAGTGGACATTTACAACTCCCGAAAACTTCCGAACACACGGCGACGGAAATGTTTATTTCTACCATTATATGCGTCAGGACGGTTCAGGATATTTGGGCGAAACCGAGCTTTATAAGCTAAGCGGCGGAAAAAGAGTCGGAAACAATCTTTTCTTAAACGGTGATTTCAGTTTAGGCGATGTTGCTTGGGACCCAATGGGCTCAATGAGAGTGCTTAATATTGAACAACCGTATAACGGCTACCTTAATAAAAATGAAACACCTACGCAGATGGTTGAGTCGCTTGGCACATCATCAAACGCAACCTATAAATCAGATGTTATTAAGGTTGATGCATACAAGACCTACCGTTTCACAGGCACAAAGATTGATATGAACAACAGCGGTGTAAATCCGCAGGTTCTCTACCGTTCAAGAAACTCAAACGGACAGTATGTGTCCTTGCCGATGGAAGTTTACTATGATTCTGACCGTTTTGTATTTGAAGCAGATTTCACTATTCCGAGCGATGCTG
>JAZUHA010000234.1:0-6672 GCA_045641485.1 Acutalibacteraceae bacterium | reverse complement strand
TAAAATAAGTGTTTCGGAAGCATCTTCGTTATTTGAATCAATATCGTTTACAGAATATACCGAATCGGCAATTAAAGTGCTTTTACCGTCATAGCAATATAATGAATATTCGCCGTAACCGTACTTGTCTTCGTATCCTTCTAATTCTTCTCTTAAGTCTACTCTGTCCAAAGCTTCTTCATACAATTCTTCTGCTTTTTCATAGTCTTCATTGGCTTTTTCCGTATCTTCATCAAATTTTTCTTTTGCTTCCTCATAAGCCATATCATAAGCATCATAATCGGTGGAGTATTCATAGCCGTAGAGATTGGAATATCTTTCTGTTTTAAAATCTTCATAATCGGGGCAATAATCACTCCAATGCGGGCAGTAATCGTCCCATACAGGATATTCGGCTTCAAGATCGGACTGTTTACAGTCATCTTTAACAAAATCCTCCAAGTGATAGAATTTGTCGGGCTCTGTTAAATAATAAACTTTATCACCTTTAACATAATATTCGCTTACTTTTCCATGTGAGTTGCCTGAAATTTTCTGATTCTTTTTATCAGAGCCCGCTAAATATAAATCATCGTTTTCTATAAAACTAACCGTTGATAAACTGCTGTTATAATCGAACGATGTTGCTTTTTTTGTCAGTGTATTTGTTTTTTCTGTTTTTAAATCAATAATACTTACCGAATAACCGGAAGTGTCACCCTCGTCTTCATCGACATAATCGTTATAATCTGTTTTAGATGTGACAAGCATTTTACCGTTATCATCAGAAAAAGCCTCTAAAATGCTGTCTGAAGCAAGCTTGCGGTTATCTCCTTTTATATCCGTAACATATATATCATCATTTTTAAGATAATATATACCGTCTATACTGCCGACAACTTTTTGTAAACTGCTGATGCCTTTAGTCAAAAGTACTCCGTGAGATTTTTTATCGAACATTTTTTTAACATAAAGGTCGTATGTTGTTTCACCGTCATCGGTTTGTTCGTTTTCGCAATATACTATGTATTTGTAATCTTCCGACAATAAGAAAGAGGCTGTACTTCTATTTGGATAATCATCGGAGATTAAGAATGGCTCGGCTTTTTTGTTAATATCCTTATAGGCATATAATTCACCGTCTGCACAGTATACTAAAGGTGCATTTTCTGTTTTGTTTCCCGTCAATTTGGATAATACACCGAATACACCCGCACCGAGAACAGATACAATAAGCAAAGCCGCCACCGTAATAATAACGGGCTTTTTTGATGATTTTTTACTGCTTTCCGTGCTTTCGTCAGAAGTAACAGTTTCCTTTAAAACCGAAAAAGAATTTTTGCGTGGTTCTTCTGTATTTTGTGTTTCTTCGGTTGCTTCCGTTAATTCTTTAATTTCTGTCGCTTCTGAATTTTCATTGTTTACAACAACGCTTTCATCACTTTCCTGTGTTGCAAATGCGGTGTTTTGTCCGTCATTTTCCTGAGCCCTTATTATTTTACTTCCGCACCCCGGGCAGAAATTCAACGAAGCATCAACTTTTGCACCGCAATTTCCGCAAAAAATGTAATCTTCCATATCTCTCATCCTTATAAACGATTTTATATTTTGGCTAATAATTCCGTTTTTTTAGTATTAAATTCTTCTTCGGAAATAATGCCCAAATCCTTTAATTCCGAAAGCTTTTTAAGCTGTTCTATGGGGGATTCCGCTTGTTGCTGAACAATTACCTGAGGTGTGCTTTCGGCTTTCTTTTTGCCTTTCCTGAATTCATGATAAACCTGAACAACTCTTTCCGCTTCAACCTTATAAAGGGTTGCGATTTTCATTTTTGCACCGGCAACGGATATTTCCAGATCGCAGGTTTTTGTGGCTGCGGTAATGGCTGTGTCAATAAGAAAACCGGTAAGATTATTGTTTTTGGAATTCTGTATTGTATTTGCAGATGTAATATCCTCATAATAAAACTGCTTGACATTTGCCGTAGCACCGAGCATTTCTCTGTCCATTACGATTATCTGTGATGATGTGCAGACAATGTAGTCTTTGGCAGAGAGGGATGAAAGTCCCCAGGCAAAATATACAAATTCTTCGTCTTCAAAATTCATATATTTTTTGAGTTCGTCACAAATCTTGTTTCCGATTTTTTCTTTAATTAAAGCATCAACCTGAGCAGAGGTTATTTCAAAGTTTTCTTCCTTAATTCTTTTGAAATATTCCTTTAAGCCTATAAAATCCTGCCTCAAACCGTTATTTGTAACAAATTCCGCTAAAACATATTCATCACATTTTACTGTTGATGTTGCATTATCTTCGCCGATGTCAAATGAAATTTCGCTTATTTGCTCTGCGGGTATTCTTCCCCTTGAAAGAAAACGGTCGCTTCCGCTTTTGTTTAATACAAAGTAAAAAGCCTTTTCCGTAAGCATTAACTCCTGTTTTCCGTCGGCTTTAATATGAACAAGAGGTGTTTCAACAGAACTGAACATAGGAACATCTCTTGAAAAACGCTCAATCAGTTTTTGAGAAATAAACGGATACATAGTAATTCTTGTTGTGTTAACACTGCTTGCCGGAAGTATGAGCTTATCATAAAAGTCCTTTGAAAAGTTTTTGAGGGTTTCAAGGTCAATACTTTTAAACAAAGTTCCGTTATTTTCGTATGATAAAACAGCGTTAATTATTTCTGCAGAAGCTTTGTCCGCTTTCTCGGAAGCATCCCTGTCTGCTATTGCTTTTTCTTCTTTCTTTTGCTCGTATGAAGCAGACAATACCCCTGCTTTATCCTTTGCCATTTGCGAAGCACTTGAGGCGGCAGATTTGGCTTTATCAAGCAAATCATTTGCATTCAGTTTGTCAAATAATCCCATAAGGTAACCTCCTGTTTAGTGAATAGATGTAAAATTTAATGATTTAATATACATAATAGTCAAAAAGAGCATCTACTTCTCTTTGACTGTCTTTGAAAATAATTCCGTAAATACCGGCGAAGAAAACAATCGGTGCAATAACTACAACTATTGCATTGATTTTTGTTGAAAGATCTTTACTTTTAATTGAATCCTTTAAGTATTCAACAATTGTACCGCCGAATGCCTCGTGACCATCCTTAACACTTTTGCCGGCAATTAAAAAGCCTATTATGTAAATCGGCAAACCGAGCCATGCACGGTAGGCTATCATAACGATAATACCTATTACGGCGAGAGCGGCTGCAATAAGGCTTAATTTCATATTGCCTTCAAAGCTCAGTTTACTGCCGTTGTTTTGTGCAGAACCTATGCTTTCTGCAAATGATTTTCCGCAAAGCGGACAAACAGTGGTTTCTGCGGGTATATCGTTACCGCAGTTCGGGCATTTTTTTGTTTCCATAATCGTTTCTCCTCACAGATTATATTTTTACACAAATGTGTTTGTGCCTATTTATATTGTAAATCCCCGACAGGGGAGTTTCTTTTACCGAGTATTTCACGCACCCAGCGTTCGGAATATCCGTATTTTTTGGAAAGTTTTTTTATATTCGTTCCGTCATATTCTTCGATAATGCAATCCCTTATATATTCTTTTGAAAACAGACGGGAGGGGAATGATATTTGCTGTCCTTTAAAAGATGCGTAAAACATAACAGTGTTTTCCACTCCTATGACCGATGCTATCTCTTTATATATTTCCGCTAATTGTTCCGGCTGTACTTCATTCATACTTTTTCCCTCGGATTTGATTATACCGTTAATATAATCCAAGCTAACGGCTTTTTCATTTGAATTATTCATTATAAAATTCCGTTTCATCGTCAGATTATGTAACCGCAATTATGTATTGTTTTTTTATTGCGGTTACGATTAAAGAGTTCATATTTTTCCTCTCTGACTTAATAATACAAAATAAGACGGACACTAAATGACCATTTCAAAAAATATCGAAATTTTTTAAAATGACAAATAATGTCCGTCTTATTGGGTGTACTCGGTATAAATATTTACTTGGCGGTAGGGGTCTCTGCAGGATTGTCGGCACGGCTGTCAGCCAAAGACACGGAGGACTATATTATTCCTTCGGCGATTTTTATAAGTTCCGTTTTTTCAAGATAACCGAATATTGTGACGGTGATTTTTGCACCGGGTATAATAACGGTTCCGTAATTATCGCCGTTTTTTGAATATACGAGAAATGCTTCCTTTTCTTGGATTTTAATTTTCTCAAATTCACTTTTCTGTTTGTCGGTCAGCACCGACAACCCGTCGTTATAAGAAACACTGATTGTAAATGTCACTCCCGTTTCGTTTTCGTAAATATAATTTTTTGCTTCAAAAATCCCCTCGGTTTTTAAAAGTGAGAAGCCGTTAGGAATATATTGTGCATTAACCTCTTCAATTTTTTCAAAGTCATAAGCTTCAATTTTACTTGCGTTAAAGCTGAATTTGATGTGTTCCTCAAAAAACTCAACAACGGCATTGACAAAGCCGGCTCTCACTTTCGGATTTATCATAATAACGGCGAGTGCAAGGGAAATAAAACAAACCGCAAGCACCGCCGCTTGTCTTAAGAGAAGCGGTATGCTTCTTTTTTTTCGTGCATTTTCGTTTAAGGAATCGAAAATGTCGTTTACGGAATTTTCAAAACGGCGGGAAAAAACATAATCGATTTCATCGCTTTCGGGTATGCTCTGCAACCGTGTGACCATATCCTTTTTAAGCACGGATACGAGCAGTGTGTTATAATCATTCATATAAAGCATCTCCTTTCTCCATTTGTTCTATGAAAAGCTTTCTGCCTCTTTTGACCTGCTGTCTGACGGTGTTGACATTTCGCGAGAGAAGGGAGGCAATATCCTTTTCGCTCATTCCTTCGACAAGCAGATAATATAAAACATCACGATATGTTTCGGACAGTCTCATAAGAACGCTGTATGCGTAATCCTCCGTCTCTGCTTTTTCGAGCTCTCTTTGTGCATTTTCGTCACTCAGGTGAAAAGCGGCTGAAATGTCGAGAATGTCGGAGGGGTTTGATTTTCTGAGAAGATTCAAGGCGTGGTTTTTAGCAGCGGTGACAACGTATGCACAGGTCCTGGGCGAATCGGCATCTTTTATTGATTTCATATTTTTTGCAATACCGATAAAAGCGTTGTGAACGGCATCCTCTGCCAGAAAGTCATCGTGAAGAATACTTCTTGCCGCATACCACATCTTCTTTTTATACTTATTATAAATGAGCTCCAGCTTTTCTTTGTCGCTCTCTTTTTCTGCGAGAGCAAGATAAAAACCAATCATATCTTAACATCCTTTTTATCACCTTACATAACGGTAAACAAATTTAAGAACAGGAACATTACATATATACCGAAAAATATTTTTTGTCACGATTTTCTTTGTTTTTGTGTTTAAAGTTATGAGAGACATAAAACCTTACAAATTATATCTCATATTTTAACTTTTGTCTCTGTAAAAGCTATGGATTAACGCTTTATACTATGCTATAATAATTTCAGCACAAAAGGAGAAACGAAAATGAAACACAGCAAAAAAATTTTATCTGTATTCCTTTCACTGCTTATGCTTTTTGGCATCTGCCCGTTTGGGAGCTTTGCCGCAGAAGCGACATATACGAAAACAGATACCGTTTTTATCGGCGGCGGAAATTATAGTGAAAACATTTCGTGGCTTGTTGATGACAGTAATACATTATATATCTCCGGTGAGGGTGAAATGGTATGCCGTGATAACGAGTCTCAGCCTTGGGATGAATACAAAAATACGATAGAGACGGTTATTATCTTCGAGGGTGTAACATCAACCGGCAACGGTGCTTTCAGAGATTTTAAAGCACTTACACAGGTGGTATTGCCCGAGGGGCTTACATATATCGGAATAAAAAGCTTTTATAACTGCAGGTCGCTTATAAATATCAGTCTGCCGTCCTCCGTAAAAATAATCGAAGATTCAGCATTTTACGGTTGCAGTTCACTCACAGAGCTTGTTCTTCCCGAAAATCTTTACAGAATAAACGGCAAAGCATTTTATGAGTGCTCTCAGCTTGTAAATGTAACGTCAAATGATTTGCTGAGCTATATAGGAGAATATGCGTTTTACGGCTGTCTTTCTCTTAAAAGCCTTGAATTTACGGAAAGTGCCGTCGAAATAGGTAAATCGGCTTTTGAAAGTTGCAGAAAAGCCACAGGTAAATTAGACCTTTCGGGTGTTCGCTCAATAGGGGAGTCTGCATTTTGCGATTCGGGAATTGAGAGCGTAACCGTAAGTACAAAGGACCTTGCCGTCAAATGTATTTTTAAACGGTGCAAAAATCTCGGCTATGTTTCCGTTTCCGATAATTCTTCCGAAAAAAATAAGATAGTTATCGGTGAAGAGACCTTTAACGGCTGTGAATCTCTGTCGGAGCTCGGCTTCTTCGAAGGTGTTTATGAAATCGGAAAATACGGCTTTGCGGGCTGTTCCTCTCTTAGGGATGTTTCTGCTTTCGCAAATGCACAGATAATACACCCGTTTGCATTTAAAGGCTGTACGGCAATTAAAAAATTCAGACTGAACGGCAACATTGTTACCTTAAACAGCGGAATATTCAAAAACTGCACGTCTCTGACAGATGTAAATACGGAAAATCTCACCACCATCGGTTCGGAGGTGTTTTCCGGGTGCACAAACCTTGAAAATGTGAACTGTACGGCGGTTAAAAGAA
>JAZUHA010000233.1:0-2863 GCA_045641485.1 Acutalibacteraceae bacterium | reverse complement strand
GCCGTAGACATCACATTCGAGGGCAGAGTGCAGGACAGTTGGGACGACAGATATCACCATGTTGAAATCGTTGACGGAAATGTTATAAAAGCAGTTCCGTACGATATGTTTGTTGCAGGTAAAGACGGCAAGGGTATAAGCGTTTTAAGACTTTGGAGTGCAAAAGCACCGGAATTTGATATGAATCTTTTCAATCAGGGCGATTATATGCGCTCTATGGAGCGTCAGGCAATGGCAGAGGTTATCAGTAAGGTTCTTTACCCCATGGATAACCACCCGGAGGGAAAATCTTTAAGACTTCGTCAGCAGTATTTCCTTGTTTCCGCTTCCGTGCAGGATATTGTCCGCCATCATTTAAGAGTTTACGGAACTGTGGAAAATCTTCCGGAAAAGGTTGCCATCCATATTAACGATACACACCCGACAACGGCTATTCCCGAACTTATGAGAATACTTCTTGACGAATGCGGTTACGGTTGGGACGATGCATGGCGTATTGTTACAAATACGGTTGCTTATACAAATCACACGGTTATGAGCGAGGCTCTTGAGTGCTGGAGTGAAGAACTCTTTAAAAGACTTATTCCCCGTATTTATGAAATCGTTAAAGAAATCGACAACCGTTTCAGAGCGTTTGTATGGGAAAGAACACACGATGCTTCTTATGTTGAGCGTACGGCGATTATTTCCGGCGGTGCGGTTAAAATGGCAAATCTCTGTGTTGCCGCCTGCCACAGTGTAAACGGCGTTTCCGCTTTGCACAGTAAAATTCTCGTTGATTCTCTTTTTAACGATTATTACAGACTTTTCCCGGAAAAGTTTAAAAATGTTACAAACGGTATAGCCCACAGACGCTGGCTTTGTCAGTCCAATCCGAGACTTACCTCATATCTCACCGAACTTTTCGGTAACGATGATTTTGTTTACGATGCCGAAAATCTTTCAAAACTTGCCGAATATAAAGACGATAAAGAAGTTCTTAAGAAAATCGGTGAAATCAAAAGAGAAAACAAAAAAGAATTTGCAAAGCACATTCTTAAAACAACAGGTGAAAAACTTGACGTTGACAGCATTTTCGATGTTCAGGTAAAAAGGCTTCACGAGTATAAGCGCCAGCACCTCAATGCACTTAATATCGTGGCGGATTACCTTGAAATAAAAGATAATCCCGACGGCGATTTTGTTCCGCACACATATATTTTCGGTGCAAAAGCGGCTCCGGGCTACTTTATGGCTCAAAGAATAATAAGTTTTATTCTTGAACTTCGTGATATGATAAACAACGACCCCGATGTTAAAGGCAGACTTAAAATAGTATATGTCGAGGATTATAATGTAACAAATGCCGAAAGACTTATGCCGGCTGCCGATGTTTCGGAGCAGATTTCACTTGCAGGTAAAGAAGCAAGCGGAACGGGTAATATGAAACTTATGATGAACGGTGCCGTTACGCTCGGAACTCTTGACGGTGCGAATGTTGAAATATACGAGGCTGTCGGTGACGATAATATGTTCCTTTTCGGTATGAAAGCAGAGGAAGTTGCCGCACTTAAAAACGGCGGTTATAATCCGCAGAGTTATGTTTCCAATAATGCGGAACTCAGACGTGTACTTGACTTTATTTCCGCAGGTATAAACGGAAAAGATTTCTCGGTTATAAGCGGAACCATTGCACATCACGATCCCTTTATGGTGCTTGCCGACTTTGCCGATTACAGAAAAGCACAGAAATATATGCGTGAATGTTACAAAGATTCCGAAAAATGGAACAGAATGGCACTTATGAATATTGCGTTCTCCGGCAGATTTGCGGCAGACCGTGCGATAAACGAATATGCCGATAATATATGGAATGCACAAAAAATGTAAACTGTTTTAGACTTTTTGCCGAATTTACTCAATTATTTTTAATACAAGCAGTTTTTTCTATTGACTTTTTTTGCATATTGTTGTAATCTTAAGTAGTAAAAAAGGTAATGGGCTTTTCTGCCCCGTTATCTCCATATGTGAAAGGGGTATTATACCAATGAAAGCATCAGATTTAAAGGTTGTTGCAATTATACTTGCAATAGCACTTTTCTTCACAATCGTAACAAGTAACGCAGTATCCATCGCCTCCGTAGTTCTTCTTGCAAAAGGCGGTGCAGGTACGGTAGCCGCAGGCGGTAACGGTAACACAACCGCAGGAACGGATAATCAGCAGGGCGATACAACCGGTACGGGCGACAGCGGTGCGGTTGTTGATACAAACACGGGTGATAATAACACTCCCGCTCCGGTTGACCAGAGCACGGGTGACAACACATCGACCACTCCCGCAGACAGCGGCAGCACAAACACAACTCCCGCTACTCCCGCAGACAATAACAATCAGAGCGGTTCTCAGGGTAATAACAATGCTTCCAAGCCTTCCGGCGGAAATAATAACGCTTCCAAGCCCTCCGGCGGCAACACCGCAACAAGTTGGGATACAGCCGCTTGCTTTAACTTCTATAAAAAGTCTTGCGACGAAATCAAAAATAAAGGTACAGCCGGTCACACGAGGAAAGAATGGCAGACTCTCGTAGATCTTAATCTCGGCAGTGCTCTTGCCACAAACCTTATTAAGCCCATTCTTACAATGTTCATTAAAGGCGAGGATAAAGCAAGTGAAGCCGTAAGTGCAAAGGGCAGCGATGATGCCAAAAACCGTATGTGTCCCTGCGCCTCTTCACTCGCTTATGTTGCAAAAGCCACAAAGCAGGATCTTCCGAACGGTAACTACAAAATCACAATCGTTATGAAAGACGAAAATACACCCAAGAAAAACAGTGGCGGTATCGCTTCTATGTCAACGGGTATCCTTTATATGGAAGATGTTCAG
>JAZUHA010000232.1:0-9893 GCA_045641485.1 Acutalibacteraceae bacterium | reverse complement strand
GGAATATGGCAGACTGTCTGGGCAGAAGCGGTGCCTGACTGTTATATAAAGAGCCTGCGCCTCAAACCTGAATATGACAAAGCCAGCGTTGCTGTTTCGGCAAATATTGAGGGTGACGAGAAAGCTTTTGCTGAGTTTGGCGGGAAGAGCTATGAG
This sequence comes from Acutalibacteraceae bacterium, assembly GCA_045641485.1. Lineage (GTDB taxonomy): Bacteria > Bacillota > Clostridia > Oscillospirales > Acutalibacteraceae > DTU089. The sequence continues at coordinate 9,737 of JAZUHA010000232.1, read as the reverse complement.
CTTCCGGCGGTCATTCCTGTTGATGGATTTGAAGCATGGACACCTGAAAATCCGAGACTTTATGATTTTACGGTAAAATGCGGCGAGGACTGCGTTGAAAGCTATTTTGCCATGCGCAAGATGTCTGTCGAGAAAGACGAAAACGGCATTATGCGTCTGTTCCTTAATAATAAACCGTATTTCCATAACGGACTGCTGGACCAAGGTTACTGGCCTGACGGACTTTATACCGCACCTACGGATGAAGCTCTGATTTTTGATATTCAGACGGCGAAAAGCATGGGCTTCAATACTCTGCGAAAGCATATCAAGGTTGAGCCGCTGCGCTGGTATTATCACTGCGACAGGCTCGGAATGATAGTCTGGCAGGATATGATAAACGGCGGCGGAAAATATAACTTTGCCGCAATAGGAACATTGCCGTTTTTCGGAGTGGCGCTTGCAAATAAAAAAATAGGCAGAATAACCGACGGCAGGAAAAATTACGGTTTTTATGCCCGTAAAGACGAAAACGGCAGAGAAGAGTATTACATCGATTCCGAAAGAATGATTAACACTCTTTACAATGTTACTTCTTTAGCTATGTGGGTACCGTTTAACGAGGGCTGGGGGCAGTTTGACAGCGTAAAAGCATGCGAATTTTACCGCAAAAAAGATAAAACAAGGCTTATTGACCATGCAAGCGGCTGGGTTGACCACGGCGCAGGAGATGTAAACAGTTTTCATATATACTTTACGCCGTTTATGTTCCCCAAATTCGGTAAATCCGACGACCGACCGATAGGTCTTACGGAATACGGCGGATTTTCAATGCGCCCCGAAGGTCACGCTTTTAATACCGACAAAATTTTCGGATACCGTATTTATAAAGACAACGACAAATTTAACGAAGCCGTGCGTCATCTTTTTGAAGACAGAATTGCTCCGCAGATAAAAAAAGGACTTTCCGCCGTTATTTACACGGAAGTCAGTGATGTGGAAGACGAAGTGAACGGTCTGCTTTCCTATGACCGTGAAGTGCTTAAAATTTCACCCGAAATAATGAAATCTGCAAATGAAAAACTGAAACTTTGATTTTTTTGCAGAGCATTGCAAAAAGGAGCCGTTTTAAATGAATTTACTTGAATCAGGCGAAATGTATCTCGAAACTATTTATATATTACAGAAAAAAAACGAAAATGTGCGCTCGCTTGATATTGCGGAATACAGAAATTTTTCAAAACCGAGTGTAAGTCGTGCCGTAAATCTTTTAAAGCAGGGCGAATACATCACAGTCGATAAAGACGGGTTTATTCATCTTACCGAAATCGGTATAGAAATTGCCAAAAAAATTTATGACAGACACACAACTCTTACTAATTATCTTATGCTTCTCGGCGTAAGCGAAGAAACAGCCGCACTTGATGCCTGCAAAATGGAACATGATATAAGTGAAGAAACATTTATTGCAATAAAAAATCGGTTTGAAGCGGAAAAATAGCGGAAAAATATGATGTTTTTTGCAAAAAGTATTGACAAATCCCGGACAAGCCTGTATAATACGCTTTGAATATTGATATTTTTATACCTTTGCATTTGCAGGTAATGCGGAGGGAGGGACATAAATGAGTCAGGTAAAAGTTAAAGAAAACGAGTCTTTGGACAGCGCTCTTCGCAGATTTAAAAGACAGACATCAAGAGACGGTGTTATCCAGGAAGTTCGTAAAAGAGAACACTACGAAAAACCCTCTGTAAAAAGAAAAAAGAAGTCAGAGGCTGCACGTAAACGCAAATTCTATTAAAAAACCGCTGTATAAACAGCAAAAAACAAAATTCAAAAGAACAGTATTTTCGGTTTTTACAGCTTGAAAATATCTGTTCTTTAATTTTTCAATCGGGAGAAAATATGAAAACTGAAAAAATCCAATCATTTTTAAAAACAGAAAAAGATGCCGTTGTTATTTTTTCGGAAATAAACAGGTTTTATTTTACGGGGTTTTCTTCAAGTGACGGTTTTTTTATAATAACAAAAAACGACTGTGCGTTTTTTACCGACAGCAGATACACCGAAGCCGCAGAAAAAGCGATAAAAATCTGTCCCGTACTTCTTTTTTCGGGGATTGAAAAATCCATAGTTCCGTATTTAAAAGAAAAAAACATTAAAAATATTTATACCGAATGTGAAAACCTTTCCGTTTCGCAATTTGAAGCATTTAAAAAATATTTTGATTTTTGCACCGTTACCGCTTCAAATGAACTTGAAGAAATTATCGGCTCTTTAAGAAGCGTAAAGGAAGAATTTGAAATTTCCCGAATTAGACAAGCACAGCGAATAGCGGAAAAAGCCTTTGACCGGATACTCGGTTTTATTAAACCGGGAATAACCGAAAAAGATATTGCCCTCGAACTTGACTTTTTTATGCTGAAAAACGGCGCAGACGGGCTTTCGTTTGAAACAATAGCCGTAAGCGGTAAAAATTCGTCAATGCCGCACGGCGTTCCGTCTGAAAAGAAAATAGAAAACGGCGATTTTATCACTATGGATTACGGTGCCGTCGTTAAAGGTTATCACAGCGATATGACAAGAACCGTTGCCGTAGGTAAAGTGACGGACGAACAAAAACTTGTATATAATACAGTCCTTGAAGCACAGAAAAAAGCGTTATCCGTATTAAAACCCGGTATTCTTTGCCGTGATGCGGATAAAGCCGCCCGTGATATAATAGACAACAGGGGATATAAAAACTATTTCGGTCACTCGACGGGTCACGGTGTAGGTGCAGAAATTCACGAACTTCCCAATCTTTCTCCGAAAAGTGAAAAAATTCTCGAAAAAGGAAATATCGTAACGGTTGAGCCGGGTATTTATATACCCGAAAAATTCGGCGTAAGAATCGAAGATATGGCACTTATTACGGAAGACGGATATATAAACCTAACATTATCCGAAAAAGAGTTGATAATTTTATAATGATTTACAATATTTTAAGCGAAGTAAAAAAAGACTGCCTTTCGTGCAGAAAATGCAGTCTTTGTGAAACAAGAACAAATGTGGTTTTCGGTGTCGGCAACGAGAACGCCGATATTATGTTCGTAGGCGAAGGTCCCGGAGAAAACGAGGATTTACAGGGTGAGCCGTTTGTCGGCAAAGCCGGTCAGTTACTTGATAAATACCTTGATATAATAGGTCTTGACAGAAACAAGAATGTATATATCGCAAATATCGTAAAGTGCCGCCCGCCGCAAAACCGTGACCCTATGCCTGAAGAACAGGAGGCTTGTATAGAGTGGCTTCGCTGTCAGACAAGAATAATAAAACCGAAAATTATAGTCTGCCTCGGCAGAATTGCCGCACAAAGACTTATTTCTCCCGATTTCAGAGTAACAAAACAGCACGGAATGATTTATAAAAAAGGCAATATTCTTTTTATGGGCACTTTTCACCCTGCCGCACTTTTAAGAAACGAAGCACAAAAACAACCTGCTCTTGAAGATTTTCTTATTTTGCAGGATTTAATTGAAAAAACTTAAAACAGGAGCAAAAAATGGATAAACGACTTATTGAAATTAAAAAAAATCAATTTGATTCTATTGTTAATACGGATGATTCTGTCGGCATTGAATTTTGGTATGCCAGAGAACTTATGTCTCTTTTGGGATATGAACGGTGGGAAAATTTTGATAATGCCGTTCGTCGCGCTATGGAATCTTGTGAAACAAGCGAAATTTCAGTATCTGATCATTTTCGTGAGGTCACGAAAATGATATCTGTAGGTAAAGGGGCAAAACGGCCGGTAAAAGATTATATGATGACAAGATATGCATGCTATCTTACAGCTCAAAACGGCGATCCCAAAAAAGAAGAAATCGCCTTTGCACAAAGTTATTTTGCTGTTCAAACACGTAAACAAGAATTGATTGAAGAAAGAATTGCCTTTATTGAACGTACAGAAACACGCGGAAGATTACGTGAATCAGAAAAACGTTTATCACAAAACATTTTTGAACGGGGAGTTGATGATGAGGGATTTGGCCGCATTCGCTCAAAAGGTGATCAAGCACTGTTCGGCGGACATACGACACAAGATATGAAATCTCGATTAGGAGTAAAAGAAACTCGTCCTCTTGCCGATTTTTTACCTACTTTAACAATTGCAGCAAAAAATCTTGCAACTGAAATGACAAATTATAATGTTGAGGAACGGGATCTGCAAGGCGAAATTTCAATTACGGATGAACATATACAAAATAATTTATCTGTACGTGAAATGCTTGGTAATCGTGGGATAAAACCGGAAGAATTACCGGTATCCGAAGATATTAAAAAATTAGAACGCCGTGTTAAATCACAGGAAAAAAAGCTTGCGGCACAAGCAGGAAAACTCCCGAAAAACTGAACCGATAAAATATACTTAAGTACAATGAAATTTTATAAAAAACCGATTTATCATTCTGTAAAATCAGAACAGATAAACCGGTTTTTATTTTATTATGTCAAAAAATGATAATAACTAATTATGCTTTATCCTTTGAGCCGAAAAGTTCGATTTTTTCACGAACGGTTTCTTTTATTGCTTCACAGCCGGGAGCAAGAAGTTTTCTGGGGTCAAAGCCTTTGCCCTGAAGGTCTTTACCTTCTTCAACATATTTTCTTGTTGCGGCGGCAAAAGCAAGCTGGCACTCTGTATTAACATTGATTTTTGAAACGCCGAGAGAAATTGCCTTTTTGATCATATCTGCGGGGATACCCGTACCGCCGTGAAGAACGAGAGGCATCTCACCTGTTTTTTCCTGAACTGCCGCAAGAGTTTCAAATGAAAGACCTGCCCAGTTTTCCGGATACTTACCGTGGATATTACCGATACCTGCGGCAAGCATTGTAACGCCGAGGTCTGCAATCATTTTGCACTCGTCGGGATCTGCACATTCGCCGGCACCTATAACACCGTCTTCTTCGCCGCCGATAGCGCCGACTTCTGCTTCAAGAGAAAGATTTTTCTCTTTGCAGATTGCTACAAGTTCTTTTGTTTTCTCAATATTTTCGTCAATCGGATAATGAGAGCCGTCAAACATAATTGAAGAGAAGCCTGCTTCGATACATTTTTTTGCACCGTCATAAGAGCCGTGGTCAAGGTGAAGAGCAACGGGAACGGTGATGCCGAGAGTATCAATCATACCCTTTACCATACCGACAACGGTATTAAAACCGCACATATATTTTCCTGCGCCCTCGGAAACACCGAGAATAACAGGGGAATTCATTTCCTGTGCTGTTTGTAAAATGGATTTTGTCCACTCAAGGTTGTTGATGTTGAACTGACCTACTGCATAATGACCTGCTTTTGCTTTTTTGAGCATATCTGCTGCATTTACTAATGGCATATTAAACACTCCTATGTAAAAATTGTTTATATAACGCTTTGCGTATTATATACTTTAAATATTTTCCTCACTGAAGTCAAGAGTGAGGGTTTTGCTTTCCGGAATAAGTTTTTTATATTCAACTCCGGCGGCATCAAACATTCTTTTAGATGCTCTTGTTGCCGGTGTGTTTGCATATTTATCGGAAAGATAAATAACTTCTTTTATTCCGCTTTGAATTATCGCCTTTGCACACTCGTTGCACGGGAAAAGAGCAACATAAATCCTGCTGCCGGAAAGATTTCTGCCCCTGCAGTTAAGGATTGCATTAAGTTCGGCATGGCACACATAAAGGTATTTTGTATCGTATTCATCATCGGCATTACGTTCCCACGGGAACACATCGTCGTCACACCCTGCGGGTAAACCGTTGTAACCTACGGACAAGATGCGGTTTTCGCTGTTTACAATACATGCCCCGACCTGAGTATTAGGGTCTTTGCTTCTTTTGGCGCAAAGCATAGCCGCACCCATAAAAAATTCGTCCCACGAAATATAGTCCTCACGCTTCGGCATAAAAAACACCTCTGTTCTTTTTTTCAATATTTTAACATTTTATAAATCATTTTTCAATACCGATTACAAAATCTTTAAATATTCCAGTGCTTTTTCGGTTTCGGTTTCTTTCGGGACAAAAGAACAACCGTCTTAAGTGTTTTATTGAGTTTGTTTTACTTTTCCGGTATTTTCTTGTCTACGCAAGTGCGGCGTTTACAATTGCCGCATAATCATTAACATCAAGTTTTTGATCTTCATTGGCATCAGCAGCTGCAAAGAATGCCCCTTCGAGGTTTGTATGCTTATTTGTCGCTCTTTCACATTCCACAACATCAAGAACATCACAAACGCCGTCGCCGTCAAGGTCGCCCGTTATTATCACAGTGTAATAACAAGCAGCATTATCTCCGACATAAAGCCTTGAGCCGGTTCCGAAAAACACACCGTTTTTACATTCCGAACGGAGTGTGTTTCCGCTTTTTATAACAACTTTTTCAGATATATCGGATATTTTGCCTTCATCGAAAAACAAACTTTTGTTAATCTCATCATATTTTCCGCATTTCGGCAAAATGTCACAGATGACAAATGTTATTTTTTTCTTATTCGCATATGTTTGTGCGGTACTGCCGTCAAATCCGTAAAGCGTTGACGATACGGGAAATACATTTGTTGAACTTATTGAACATTCCTCATTTAACACATATATTTTTTTGAGTGCCGAACAGCCGTAAAACGCATAATTTCCTATACTGTTAACCGATTGAGGAATATATATTTCCTCAATACCGCAATCACGAAAAGAGCTTGTCTCTATTACTGCAAGATTTTCCGAAAGTTTAACCTCTGTCAAAGCCTTGCAACCGTTAAATGCCCCGGATTTCACAGTTGTAACCCCATTGGATAAAATAACGGATTTCAAAGAAATGCAGCCTTTAAAACTCTCGGTTCCGATTTCCGTAACGCCGGTGGGAAAGTCAACTTTTTCAAGATTTGTGCAACCATTAAATGCCGCCGTGCCTATTGATGTTATACTTTTCGGAAAATCTATGTTTTTAATGTTTGTATTTCCGAAAAACATATATGCACCTATATTTGTTATACCGTCTTCCAAAACAAATGCTTTAAGATTTTCTCCGCTTATATACCACGGTGTACATTTATAATTCTCATAAAAACTCGGCATTGTGCCACTGCCTTTAGTAAGTGTTATTTCTTCAATATTTGTACAACTACCGAAGGTGGTAAGATACGGTGCTATTACAGCAGAACAGGGCATAGTCAGTTTTTTTAGCCCTGTACAGTTATTAAATGCAGCCGTGTCTATTGTTTCCGTTGAATCCGGCAGTACCAATTCCGCAAGTGAAGAGTCACCGTAAAAAGCACTCTTTCCGATGGCAGTAACAGTATCGGGAATTGTAACAGAAGTTAAATTTGTCAAATTGCGGAAAGCGGAATTTCCTATGTTTGTTATTCCGTCTTTAAGAACAATCGTTTTAAGAGAAGATGCACTTTTATACCACGGAGTATTTAAATAGCTTAAATCAGAAGAGGAAAATGATGCCATTGAACCTGTACCCTTTGTCATAACAAGTTCGGTAAGACCGGTGCATTTTTCAAAGGCCTTTTCTGTATAGCCTGCAAAAGAACAAGGTATTGTCAGTTTTTTAATACCGCTTCCGAAAGCATCATCACCTATAGTTACAACACTGTCGGGAATGGTAACAGCCGTAATATTGCCGTTACCGTAAAGAGCGTATTCGGAAATTTCGGTAACGGTATCGGGTATTACAACATCACCTGAAGCCGCAGGAGCATCAATAAGTTTATTTCCGACTATATACAACCCGTTTTCATCCGACGCATTTTTTATCCATGGTGTACCGTAAAAGGCTCTCGAACCGACAGTATAATCGTTTTTCGGGAAAGTAATATTTTCAAGTTTACCGCAACCGAAAAATGCTTTATCGCTGATATTATTTATCCCGTCTGAAATTACTAAGGTTGTGAATGTACTGCGTGACATATACCACGGTGTCGCCGTATAGGTGTATGTCTGCATAACACCGGTACCTTTTGTTAAAACAAGTTTTTCAAGCTGTGAGCAGTTATAAAATGAATTTTCATTTTCAATAACGGCTGAACATGGCATTGAAAGATTTTTCAGAAAATAACATCCGTCAAATGCAAATTTTGATATTTTTTCGACAGTTTCCGGTAAAACAACAGAAGATATATTTTTAAGATTGTAAAAAGCGTACGGATTTACAACTGTTGTACCGTAAGACAATACAACATCTGTTACTTCTGTTCCGCAAATATACAACTTTTGTGAATATGTTAAAGGTGTTGATGTGCTGTCGGTAAAAACTATTTTATTCCACTCATCAATATCCCCGGTATAATTTACATATGTCAGTTTTTTATCGTTATAAAAACATTTCGTGCCGAATGATGCTGCAGTTGAAGAAATCGAAACGGAAGAAAGCTCCGAAAAATCACTGAAAGCATATGCACTGACTGAGGTAACGCCGTTTTCAATAATTATTGAGGTTATCAGGTCTTTGTATTGATACCACGGTGTCATACTCGCAGACGAAAAGGATGTCATATTGCCGTTTCCGTAAATCGTCAAACACCCTGTTCCCGTGTCTAATGTAAAATCAAGACCCTCACCGCAGTCACCGTTAACCCTTACATAAGGATTGACAACATTTATTCTTTCATATAAATCACAGCGATTACAGGTTCTTTCCGTATAACCCTCACTATCATAAGTCGGCAAAACAACATTTTCAATATAATTATGACCTAAAGCCGGGATATTTTCACATTCAAATGAATCTGTGCACCCCTCACACAAAAAACTTGCTTTTCCCGATTGTGTGCAGGTAGGATTTATCATTTCCGCAGAATATCTGTGTAAATGAGTTGTCTGTGAATATCCCGCCCCGTTTAAATTCTGCTGATTTTTATTTACGGTTCCCCATTCGAGGGAGTTATATGATATATACAGTAAATCATAAATATCCCGACAATTTTCAGTGTTTTGAAGCCCTTTGCAGAAGGTGTAAATGTTTGAACCTGTATAAGAAGAAATATCAATACCTATCGTATCCGTTTTTGCGGATGAATTTTTGATATTTCCGTTTTTCGTATTATACCCGACAAAGCCCGAAGCAATATTACTTTCTGTATAACTTCCGAAGAAAAATGTATCATTAACATAAACATCGCCGTCAAACAGACAGTTATCTATAATACCGTTATTTACTCCCGCAAAACCGCCGACGGTATTGCCGTTTTTTACCGTTAAAGTTCCCGTGAATACCGAATTATTTATTAAACCGTAATTAAAACTTGCAAAACCGCCCGTCCCGTAATAATAAGGCTGATTTTTTGAATAACAATCGTATAAAGTATCACCCTTACCGTAAACATTACCCGAAAATGAACAGCCGGTAATTACACCGTAATTTTTGTATACTAAAGCACCGTTTGAGTAGATACTCTTATCCGCATTTTCCAAATTAAGGTTTTCAATAAGTCCGTAATTATTTTTAAAAAGCCCGAAAATATATTTATTCGGAACAGAATAATAATTATATATTGTGTGTCCGTTTCCGTAAAACACACCGTAAAAATCACCGAAAGTCACAAATTCGTCATTCAACTCAATATCGTTACATAAAGAGTAATACGCATACGGAGACAATTCCGCTATTGCTTTAAACTCAGTTTCGTTATTTATTAAATACGGATGCTCTTTTGTACCGTCTCCGTCAGGTATTACATATTTAAAGATATAACAGTTTCCTGTCAGGCCGTTTTTATATCCC
>JAZUHA010000231.1:0-6211 GCA_045641485.1 Acutalibacteraceae bacterium | reverse complement strand
GATAAAGTGAAAAATGCAGGCTCGATTTTTATAGGCAAATATTGTCCCGAAGCATTAGGCGATTATTTTGCGGGACCAAACCACACATTGCCCACAAGCGGAACGGCAAGATTTTCTTCTCCCCTTTCCGTTGATGATTTTGTCAAAAAATCGCAGTTCATTTATTATACCGAAGACGCTCTCGGAAAAGTTTACGATAAAGTCGCCTGCTTTGCGGAAAAAGAGGGATTACACGCACATGCAAAAAGCGCTACGGTGAGGTTCTTAAAATGAGCAGATTTTTTTCACAAAAATATTCCTCACTCATTCCCTACACGCCGGGAGAACAGCCGCAGGATAAAAAGTACATAAAATTAAACACAAACGAATCCCCTTTTCCGCCGTCTGAAAATGTAAAAAAAGCCGTTGCGGAAGTTTCGGAAAAATTGTGCTTATATTCCGATCCCGAATGTAAATTACTTCGTGAAAAAATGTCGGAAGTATTCAAAGTTAACGAAGAAAATATAGTAATGGTAAACGGCTCCGATGAAATACTCAACTTTGCATTTATGGCATTTGCCGATGAAAAATCGCCGCTTGTTTTTCCGAACATCACATACGGTTTTTACCCCGTATTTGCAAAACTCAACCATATTCCTTACGAAGAAATCCCGCTTTCGGATGATTTTACAATAAATATCGGTGATTATATCGGAATAAACAAAACCGTTGTAATAGCAAATCCGAATGCACCGACCGGAATATGCCTTTCACTTACGGAAATTGAAAAAATAGTATCGTCTAATCCCGACAATGTTGTTATTATAGACGAAGCATATATTGATTTCGGCGGTGAAAGTGCAATAAGTCTTATAAACAAATACGACAATATCCTTGTTACGGGAACATTTTCAAAATCCCGTTCAATGGCAGGTGCAAGGCTCGGTTTCGGTTTCGGCTCAAAGGAACTTATTAACGATATCAACACCATTCGCTACTCCACAAATCCGTATAATATAAATACCCTTACGGCGTTTGCCGGAATAGAAGTCCTTAAAGAAAACGAATATTATATGAATAACTGCAAAACCATTGCAGAAAACCGTGATTGGACTGAAAAAGAATTACTGAAACTAAAGTTTGAAGTTTTACCGTCAAAGGCAAATTTTGTTTTTGCAAAATCAAAAGAAATCGACGGCAAAACACTTTACCTTAAATTAAAAGAAAAAGGTGTGCTTGTAAGGCACTTTGACAAGCCCGTTATATCCGATTATAACCGCATTACAATAGGCACACTTGAGCAAATGAAAATACTTATTGAAAAAATAAACGAAGTTCTGGAGGAAGCAAAATGAGAGAAAGCAGAATAATGCGCAAAACCGCCGAAACAGATATCAAACTTTCGCTCAATTTAGACGGAAGCGGTAAAAGTACCGTTAACACCGGCTGCGGATTTTTAGACCACATGCTTACGCTCTTTGCAAAGCACGGCAGATTTGACCTTGATGTCGTGTGCAAAGGCGATACAAATGTTGACTGTCACCATACCGTTGAAGATATCGGCATTGTTTTGGGTCAGGCTTTTAATGAAGCACTCGGCGACAAAAAAGGCATAGTACGATACGGAAATATGATTTTACCGATGGACGAAGCACTCATTATTTCGGCAGTTGATATTTCCGGCAGAAGCAGTCTTACTTTTGAAGCGGATTTTCCGTCACCAAAAATCGGAGAATTTGATGCCGAACTTTGCGAGGAATTTTATCTTGCTTTCGTAAGAAACGCACTTTTAACACTTCATATACACGAACTTTGCGGAAAAAACTCACATCATATTGCAGAGGGAATTTTTAAATCCGTTGCAAGAAGTTTAAAAACCGCTGTTTCTGTTGACAGCAGGTTTAAAGATGAAATACCGTCTACCAAGGGAGTTTTATAATGGTTGCAATTATTGATTACGGTGTCGGGAACTTGTTTTCACTCACCTCGTCACTTAAAAGTATAGGCGCAGAAGCGGCAGTAACGGGCGATGAAAAAGTCATTCGTTCTGCCGATAAAATAATATTACCGGGAGTAGGCGCTTTCGGAGATGCGGCAGAAAAACTAAATAACTGCGGTCTTAAAGAAGTTATTATCGAGGAAGCGAAAAACGGTAAAGACATAATGGGCATTTGCCTCGGTATGCAGTTATTGTTTGAAAAAAGTTACGAATACGGCGAACACGACGGTCTCAGCCTTTTAAAAGGTCAGATTATACCAATGGAAGGCTCTCTGCCGGAAAATTTAAAAATACCCCACATCGGCTGGAACGGTTTACACAAAGTAAAAAACAGCAGACTTCTTAAAAATATAAACGAAAATGACTGTGTGTATTTTGTTCATTCGTTTTATGCGGTTAATTGTGAGGACAGCCTTGCGGCTACCGCAGAATACGGCAAAGAACTTACCGCTCTTGTTGAAAAAGACAATATCTGCGGTTGCCAGTTCCACCCGGAAAAAAGCGGCAAAGTGGGGCTCTCCATTCTTAATTCTTTTGTTTTCGGTGAATAATTATGATTATTTTTCCTGCTATAGATTTATATGATAAAAAAGCGGTACGCCTTTATAAAGGCGACTACGAAAAAATGACGGTTTACAGTGACAATCCTATTTCCGTTGCCGAGGATTTTAAAAACTGCGGTGCAACTCACATTCATCTTGTAGATTTAGAGGGTGCAAAATTCGGAACAACCCCGAATATTGATATTGTACGGGATATTGCCGAAAAACTTTCTCTTTTTACGGAAATCGGCGGAGGAATACGCTCTTTCAGTACCGTAAAAGCATATCTCGACAGCGGTATCGACCGTGTAATTCTCGGTACTGCGGCAGTTTGTGACCGTGAATTTTTAAAAGAAGCCGTAAGCACATACGGTGAAAAAATAGCCGTCGGAGCAGATGTTAAAGACGGATATATCGCAATAAAAGGCTGGATTGAAAAATCCGAACTCAAACTTTCCGATTTTCTTGACGATATGCAAAAACTCGGAATAAAAAATGTCATTTGCACAGACATTTCCAAAGACGGTGCAATGAAAGGCACAAACCTCGGAATGTATACGGAACTTGCAAAAAAATACGATATTTCAATTACCGCTTCCGGCGGCGTTTCCGATATTGAAGATGTTAAAAACCTGCGTAAACTTAATCTTTACGGCGCAATAATCGGCAAAGCATATTATACGGGAGCGATAAATCTGAAAGAAGCCATAGAGGTAGCAAAATGATAACAAAACGAATTATTCCTTGTTTGGATGTTAAAAACGGCAGAGTTGTAAAAGGTGTAAATTTTGACGGGATAAAAGATGTTTCCTCTCCCGTGGAACTCGCAAAATATTATTCCGATAACGGTGCAGATGAACTTGTTTTTTATGACATTACCGCTTCTTTTGAAGACAGAAAACTTTTTACCGATATACTTACACAAGTGGCATCACAGATATTTATTCCGCTCACCGTCGGAGGCGGAATAAACACAATAGACGATTTTGACAGAGTACTTAAATGCGGTGCGGATAAAGTCAGCGTTAATTCCGGAGCAATAAAAAACCCGGACTTAATAAAAGAAGCATCACAAAAATACGGAGATCAGTGTGTTGTAATTTCAGCCGATGTGAAACGTGTTGACGGTGTGTTCCGTGTATTTTCAAAAGGCGGCAGAGAAAATACGGGTATGGATGCCGTTGAATGGATAAAAAAATGCGTCGGTAACGGCGCAGGCGAAGTTGTGCTTAATTCAATAGATACAGACGGAGTAAAAAACGGCTTTGATCTCGAGATGCTCGAAGCAATTTTAAATGTTGTAAATGTTCCCGTAATTGCTTCCGGAGGTGCCGGAGGCACAAAGGATTTTATTGATTTATTCAAAAAACTTCCTACTGTAGATGCCGGTCTTGCCGCTTCGATATTCCACTTCGGAGAAGTCACGATACCGGAACTCAAAAAAGAATTACATAATAACGGAATAAATGTGAGGTTATAAAAATGTTTGATATCGAAAAATTGAAATTTGACGAAAAAGGTCTTATACCGGCAGTTGTGGTTGATTCCGTAACAAAAAAGGTTTTGACCGTGGCTTATATGAACAAAGAAAGTCTTAAAATTTCCATGGAGAAAAAACTGACCTGCTTTTTCAGCCGTTCACGAAACGAATTGTGGCTTAAAGGTGAAACAAGCAAAAACTATCAGCATATTGTAAGCATAACCGCAGATTGCGATTACGATGCTTTAACGGTCGTTGTGGAAAAAGACGGTCCCGCCTGCCATAAAGGAACTGATTCCTGCTTTACAAATACCGTTTTTCAAAATGACGAACTTAGTGAATTCAGCCTTAATAACCTTTATGAACTCTTAGAACAGCGAAAAGCCGAACTCCCGGAAGGCTCATATACAACATATCTTTTCCAAAAAGGAATTGATAAAATCCTCAAAAAAGTCGGCGAGGAATCTACCGAAGTAATTATTGCGGGAAAAGCGGAAGATAAAAAAGAAACGGTATATGAAATAGCCGATCTCGCTTATCATATTATGGTGCTTATGGTGGAAATGGGCATTTCTGTTGAAGATATCCGCAAAGAACTCGCTTCACGCCACATTATCGACCATAAAGTTAAACAGGAAAAAATGACCTGAAAAACAAACCAAAGGATGTGAATATTACGGTTATTGACGCACATTGCCACATTTATCCGGATAAAATCGCACAAAAAGCTTCACACGCAACAGGAGCATTTTATACATTACCCATGACATACAGCGGAACGGTAAAAGAATTGTCTGAACAAGGTGAAAAAGCAAAAATTGATAAATTTATTATCCAATCCGTCGCCACCACGCCGAAACAGGTAAGTTCCATAAACCGTTTCATTGCCGAAACGGTAAAAAACGAACCCGATAAATTTTTCGGTCTCGGTACATTACATCCGGAAAGTGAAAATATTAAAAAAGATGTTGAAGAACTTATATCGTTAGGGTTAGGCGGTGTAAAACTTCACCCCGATATTCAAAAGTTTAAACTTGACGATTACCGCTGTCTTAAAATATATGAACTTTGCGAACAGTATAAATTACCCGTACTTATTCACACCGGCGACAACAGATACGATTTTTCAAATCCGAACAGGCTTATACCGATACTTGAAATATATACGGATTTAACCGTTATAGGCGCTCACTTCGGCGGCTGGTCAATGTGGGAAGAAGCAACCGAAAAACTTCATAAATTCAAGAATTTTTATGTTGATACGTCTTCATCGTTTTATGCACTCAGCGATGAGCGTGTAAAAAACATCATCTCTCTTTATTCAACCGACAGAGTTATGTTCGGAACAGATTACCCCATGTGGGAAATGAAACCCGAAATTGACAGGTTTAATTCATTGAATTACGGTAAAGAAGATACCGAAAAAATGCTGTACTTAAACGCATTAAGAATTTTTAATATCGAAAAATGGAAATGATTTTATGATAAATAAAACCTCAATACGATTTTTTGAAGATGTTCCCGTGCGTGCCGTTTGGGACGAAGAAACTTCCGTTGATGAAAAAAGCAAACAAAAAGCATACGAACTTTTTGAAAGCGGTTTTATTAACAATATTGAAATCGGAACAGCGGAAGGATTAAAACAGATACACGGTTATATTTTCGGAGGTCTTTATGATTTTGCCGGTCAGATACGCACATTGAATATTGCAAAAGGCGGTTTTACTTTTGCGCCTGCAATATATTTAGATGGCGCACTTTCACATATAGAAGCAATGCCCGAAACCACTTTGCGGGAAATCACTGATAAATATGTTGAAATGAATGTTGCACACCCTTTTATGGAAGGTAACGGCAGAAGTACACGCATCTGGCTTGATTTGATATTGAAAAAGAATTTAAAAAAGTGCGTGGATTGGAGTCAAATCAACAAAACCAATTACCTTAATGCAATGCGTGAAAGTGTTTATAATTCCGATACGGTTTTTTCACTTATCAAAAACGCATTGACCGATGATATTAACAATCGTGAAATCATTATGAAAGGCATTGATTATTCTTATTATTACGAAACGGAAGAGTAAATAAACAAAAGAATTGTCGGGGCTGTCCGCAAGCAGACAGCCCCGTACTTTTATTTTTCAATCATATCAGAAATTTTCTTTGCGGCAATATATGCTTTTTCCATATATTGTTCAGGTGAAAGTCCCT